>CAZACE010000139.1:0-5080 GCA_964483255.1 uncultured Oscillospiraceae bacterium | reverse complement strand
ACCTGCTTGTTACCGCCGTAACGCGAGCCCATGCCCGCAGCCATGATCAGAAGGGTAGCGCCCATATGAAATCCTCCTCCGTATCAAAAGACAAATTTTTATGTCTATATTATACATGATTTGATTTCCTGCTTCAAGGCATATTTCTCTTTTTCACAAAAAGTTCAGCGCGCCATCCCGAAGTATTCATTTTTCTTGCACAGCTACCGGGTTTATGCGTATAATGGATGGAGCAGTTTTTACCATGAAAGGATGGTCTCCAATATGAAGGTTCTCCTGATCAACGGCAGCCCGCACGAGCAGGGCTGCACCTGTCGCGCGCTGCGCGAAATCGAATGCGTGCTGCGCGAGGAAGGCATCGACTCCGAGATCATGCAGCTGGGCACGGCGCCGATTCGCGGCTGCACCGACTGCGGCGCGTGTTTTAAGATGAAGCGCAATCGCTGCGTCTATGATGACGACATGGTCAACCGCGTACTGGAAAAGTGTGAAGAAGCGGACGGCTTTGTTTTCGGTTCCCCGGTGCATTATGCCTCCGCCGGCGGCTCGATTACCAGCCTGATGGACAGGATGTTCTACGCCGGTTCGCGCTTGATGCGCGCAAAGCCTGCCTGCGCCATCGTATCCGCCCGCCGCGCGGGCACAACCGCGGCGCTCGATCAGCTGAACAAGTATTTCACCATCTCCGGTATGCCCATCGCCACCAGCCAGTATTGGCCGATGGTACACGGCAACACGCCCGAGCAGGTAGAGCAGGACGAAGAGGGTCTGCAGATCATGCGCCAACTCGGCCGAAACCTTGCCTGGATGATGAAGAGCTTCGCCATCGCCAAGGAGCACGGCATCCTGCCGCCCGATCGAGAGCAGGAAAGAAAGGTTACAAACTTCATCCGCTGATTTCATACATATTAAAAACGCCGGAAAGCGAGGAAACCTTCCCACGCTCCGGCGTTTTAAATGATTATTAGGGATATTAAGTTGCGTTAGGGCTGCCGCCCTAAGACCTGCCTGAGGGGCATTCCCCCTCAGACTCCCCTCCTCGCTTCGCGGCGGCTGAATGCAGCCGCGAAGCGGAAAAGGGGTCTGGGGACGATGTCCCCAGGCAGGGGTTTGGGGATGAAATCCCCAACGTTCCCTTACGCAGCATTATATCCCTTTAGCTCAGCAAGGCCTCCACGATATGTCTGCCCGTGGTCTTGTCCTCCGGCAGCACATTGCCCTCGACCAGCTCTCCATCCAGTGTCAGCGTCAGCTTGCCCTTTTCATCCCCGGCCTTGTTGACCACATGAATGATATACTCGCTGCCGCGGAACTTACGCGTGATCGTCAGCTCCTCCAGCTCCTTGGGCAGGCACGGATCAATCTTCAGTCCGTCATAATCCGGCTTCACACCCAGAATGCCCTGGCTCGCCGCATAGAATGTCCACGCCGCCGTACCCGTCAGCCAGGAATTCTTCGCCTGACCAAACCTGGGCGCATACGGGCCTGCGACCATCTGGCTGTAGACATATGGCTCAGTGTGATGCAGCTTTTGATCGGTAATATACGCCGGGCAGGTGCGCCTGTAGATATCAAACGCACGGCCGCCATGGCCAAGCTCTGCCTCCGCCAGCACGATCCACGGATTGTTGTGGCAGAAGATACCGCCGTTCTCCTTGTATCCCGGCGGATAGGAACTGATTTCGCCCAGCTCCAGATGATACTTCGTATACGGCGGGGTATGGATCGCCACGCCGTGCTCGCTGAGCAGATGCTCGCGCACGGAATCCAGCGCCTGCTGCGCATAGCCTTCCTTCACACCCACGCCGGCCATGATCAGGAATCCCTGCGGCTCGATGTAGATCTTGCCCTCTTCGCATTCATCGGATCCGACCTTCTTGCCGAATGCGTCGTATGCGCGCAGGAACCACTTGCCGTCCCAGCCATGCTCCAGCACGGCCTGCTCCATCGCAGCCTTGTAACCCGCAACCGCGTCGGCCTCCTCCACCCAGCCATACAGGCGGCAGAGCTTCTCGTAATCCGGGCAGACGCCCACAAACATGCCCGCGATAAACAACGATTCGGCGACGCCGGATTCGAAATTTGCCGTCGTCTGGAAGCTCTCGCCGGGAGTCGCCGAGAAACAATTGAGGTTCAGGCAGTCGTTCCAGTCTGCGCGGCCGATGAGCGGCAGCTTGTGCGGGCCGAGATGCTCGATCGTATAATGGAAGGAACGGCGCAGGTGCTCCATCAGCGGCTGCGCAAGGCTCTCGTCGTTGTCAAAGGGCACCATCTCCGAGAGAATCGAAAGATCGCCCGTCTCCTTGATATACGCCGCCGCGCCGAAGATCAGCCAGAGCGGATCATCGTTGAAGCCGGAGCCGACGTCGAAGTTGCCGCGTTTGGTCAGCGGCTGATACTGATGATACGCGCTGCCGTCCGGGAACTGCGTCGCCGCGATATCCAGAATGCGCTCGCGGGCGCGCGCGGGAATCAGATGGACAAAGCCCAGCAGATCCTGCGTGGAATCGCGGAAGCCCATGCCGCGGCCAATGCCGGATTCGTAGTAGCTGGCAGAACGGGACATATTGAAGGTGACCATGCACTGGTACTGGTTCCAGATGTTGACCATGCGGTCAAAGCGATCGTCGCCGGATTTCACCTGCCAGGTGGACAGCAGCTCATCCCAATAGGCCCTCAGCTGCGCAAGCGCATCGTCAAACTGCTTTTCGGTATTGTATCTTTCCAGGAGCGCATACGCCGGCGCCTTGTTGATCACGCCCGGCGCGATGAACTTTTCCTCCTGCGGATTTTCGCAGTAGCCCAGCGTGAACACGAAGCACACGCGCTCGCCCGGATTCAGCCAGCCCGTCAGGCGATGGCTGCCGATGGGCGCCCAGCCGCTGGCCATGGAATTGCGGCTCCTGTTTTCAAAGACGGCCTGCGGATGGTCAAAGCCATTATACGCGCCCAGAAACGCATCTCGGTCGGTATCAAAGCCGTCGATAGGCGCATTGACGCTGTACACCGCGTAATGATTGCGGCGCTCGCGGTATTCGGTCTTATGGTAGATCGCATTGCCCTCCACCTCCACCTCACCGGTGGAGAAATTGCGCTGGAAGTTGGTGCCGTCGTCCTGCGCATTCCACAGACAGAACTCCACAAAGCTCGTCAGCGTCACCTCTCGGCGATAATGCGCGCGATTCTCGATCTCCACCTTGGTCACCAAAGCGTTGTCGCCTCGGGGCACCATGCTCGTCTGCGACACGGCGAGACCATTCTTCTCAGCGAAAATGCGCGTATAGCCCAGCCCATGGCGGCATTCGTAATAATCCAGCGGCGTCTTCACCGGCATCCAGCCCGGAGTGAAGACGGTATCGCCATCCTTGATATAGAAATACTGTCCGCCGGCGTCAGTGGGCACGTTGTTATAGCGATAGCGGGTGATGCGCAGCATGCGGGCGTCCTTATAGAAGCTATAGCCGCCGCTGGTATTGGACATGAGCGTGAAGAACGCTTCGCTGCCCAGGTAGTTGATCCAGGGAGAGGGCGTATCCGGGCGGGCGATGACATACTCGCGCGCAGCATCGTCAAAGTAACCGTATTTCATGGTGCTTATGCCTCCCTTGATGGCGGATTTCTGATTTCCTGCGCGCCTTTTCGAAAACGTTTTAGAACAGGCACACCAAAGAAACAGCTTTCTTAATCCCAATATACAGGAAATATTGCACAAAATCAAGCCGTTTTTCGGGCTTTAGATGCACAATTCTCAAGAAATCAAACCAGGCCAAACACCCAACGCATGTGTTTTCATCCATGATCCTAAACGCATGTCTTCTCTTTGCCGTTTTTTCTCAATCGCATCATTATTCCAACCCATATCAAGGAAAAACAAGCCTGCATTTTCGTTTTTGGCTTGCTTTCCCTGTATGAGAGTCGTATAATGAAGCTGCGAAATCGTTTTAGTATCCTGATTCATGGAGGAACTGCGTATGGCTGTCACCATCAAGGAGCTTTCTGCGGCATGCGGTCTGTCCATTTCAACCGTTTCCAAGGCACTCAACGACTATCCGGACGTGAGCGCAGAGACGCGCGAGCTTGTCCGTGCGACTGCCGCCAAGCTTGGCTACCGCCCCAGCGCGATCGCCCGAGGCCTTAAAATCGGCCGCACGTTCAATCTCGGCGTGCTCTACAGCGATGACAGCGCCAGCGGCTTCACCCACAACTACTTGGCTCCGGTGCTCGAAGCCTTCAAAAGCGAGGCCGAGCGCAGAGGCTACGATATCACGTTCATCACCCACCGCACGGGCCACAACAACATGACCTACCTGCAGCACTGCCTGTATCGCAATGTCGACGGCGTGTGCATCGTCAACTGCCATTTCGACGATCCCGAGGTTCGCGAGCTGCTCACCGGCCCGCTGCCCGTTGTGACCATCGACCATATCTTCAACAACCGCAGCTGCGTCGAATCTGAAAACAGGCAGGGCATGACGGAGCTCACGCGCTATATCCTCTCAAAGGGTCATACGCGCATCGCCTACATCTGCGGCGAGGAAACCGCTGTCACGACCATCCGCCGCACGAGCTTCCTGCGCGCAATGCAGGAAACCGGCCTTCGTATCCCGCAGGAATACCTGATTCACAGCCATTATCATCATCCTGCCGCCGCGCGCGAGGCGACGCAGAAGCTGCTCACCCTCAAGAATCGCCCCACCTGCATCATCATGGCGGATGACTACGCTGCCCTCGGCGGTCTGGAAGCCATTCGCGACGCGGGCCTGCGCGTGCCGCAGGATATTTCCGTCGCCGGCTACGACGGTGTGGGTATCCTGCAGATGTGCCGCCCGCAGCTGACAACCGTGCATCAGGATACGCTGCGCATCGGCCAGGCCGCCGCACGCAAGCTGGTGCATCTCATCGAGCAGCCGCACACCACATTCCAGGAGATCATCTCCATCCCCAGCCGGCTCATCCCCGGCGAAACCGTCGGTCCCGTGCCAACACAGACAGCATGACAGGAGGAAACATCATGAGCTTTCGCAAGGATTTCATTTGGGGCGCCGCGACCGCGTCCTATCAGATCGAAGGCGCTGCCCAC
>CAZACE010000138.1:0-5081 GCA_964483255.1 uncultured Oscillospiraceae bacterium | reverse complement strand
TCGACCCATTCCTCGGCGTTCTCCCACGGCGGGAACCAGTCGCCATAGCCCGCGTAATAGCTCTCGTCCGGCAGATAGGAGATCACGGCGGATTTTGTCATATCCTCAATCTCCACCTGCTCCGCCGTCTCCACAACGCCCTCTGTCACGGCAAGCGCAAACGCCGGAAGTATCAGGCAAACCGTCAGTAAAGTTGTCCACAGAATCTTGTTTTTCATGTTGATTCAGCTCCTTTCTGTGGATATCTTAGCGCACAGATCGTTTCAAAGTCCTCGCGAAGTTGTATCAAAGTGGTAAACTACCGTTGTACCCTTGCCAACCTCAGATTCAATGGCAAGCTCCCCGCCGTGTATCCGGGCGATCTTTTGGCAGAGCGTAAGCCCCAGGCCTGCGCCGCCCTGCGCACGGGCGCGGGACTTATCCGCCTTGTAGAACGGCTCAAACGCCCTGGCAATTTGCTCCTTCGTCATGCCGCATCCGCTGTCCGTGACGGAAAATCCGTTTTCAAGCAGCGCAACGCGCACGCTCTCCTCGCCGCCTGCGCGCTTGGCGTTGACCACCAGATTGCGCAGCAGCAGGATCGTCAGCTCCCGCTCGGCAACAAACTCAGCATCCTCGCCGGAAAGCTCCACGCCGTCAAAGATGGAAACGGCCTCCTTGACCATCTCCATCGAGGAAAAGCGCGCAAACTCCGGCATTTCATGCTCAAGGCGGGTGAGCATGAGCAATCGCTCGTCCATATCGGTAAGGCGCTGCGTCTCTTTGGCCATGGAGTCGAGCAGATCCGCGCGGCTGTCTTCGTCCAGATTCGCCCGCTCCAGCAGGCGAACGCCGCCGAGAATCGCCGTCAGCGGCGTGCGCATCTCATGCGCAAGGGCGTCGATAAGCTCCTGCCTCTGCTGGGCGAGCAGCTTAAAGGGCCTGGCCAGCCAGCCGGAGACCACAATGGAAAGCCCGGCGCTCAGCGCTACGGCGACAAGGCTCAGCATACCGGCCCATACGGCCAGCTCCCGCCGGAAGGCATACACATCGGATACGTCAGAGGAGAGCAGCAGCGTCAAATCTTCCGAAAGCTTGTGGGCGATATACAGCATCTTCGCCTCGCCATCCAGCAGCGTGGCACGGCTCTCGGTCGCAAGCAGCTCATCCGTGACCTTTGCCTGCGGGCGTTTTGCTCCCGCCATCATCTCTCCCCGGTAAACCAGTGCGACATCCAGCGTTTGCGAGCCATAGCGCCGCTGCAGGCCGGAGGCAGCAGAAAACAGCGTTTCCTGCGAGCCGCCCGCGATCTCCATCGCCACCGCACGGGCAATCGCCGCCTCCTCCGAAAGGGCGCGCGTGCGCTCTCGCTCCATGGTAAGATAAAAACCCTGATGGACGATCATGAACGCGCCCAGCGGAAAGAGCAAAAGCGCCAGAGCAGTCATCGCCGCGGCAATCTTTGTTCTCATGTTCTTCCCTCCGGATAATCGTTGAAACGGTATCCGTACTTATACACCGTTTCGATGTACTGCGCGCCGATCTTGCTGCGAAGCCTCTGCACATGCACATCCACCGTGCGCGTTTCGCCCGCATAATCGTAGCCCCATACGCCATAGAGCAGCTCTTCGCGGCTCATGGCGACATTGCGCCTGCGCGCAAGCATCGAGAGCAGATCAAACTCCATCGCGGTCAGCACAGCTTCCTCGCCGGCAAGCGTTACCCGCCGCGCGGAAAAATCGATCAGCAGCTTGCCGCAGGAAAGGCTTGTTTCCTCTTTTTTCGTCCTGCGCAGGATATTTTCCACCCTCGCCAGCAGCTCCGCCGGCTCAAAGGGCTTGAGGATATAATCCTGCGCACCCATGCTGATGCCGCGCACGCGATCCGGCACGGCAGTTTTTGCCGTCAGAAACAGCGCGGGCACGTCCTGCGCGATCATATATTCGCCCAGCGAAAAGCCGTCCTCGCCCGGCAGCATGATATCCAGAATCGCCAGATCCGGCGCTTTTTCTGCAAACATGATCCGCGCCTGAGCCGCATCCTGCGCCGCCCGCACGCGATGGCCGACCAGCTTCAAATGCATGCCCAGCACCTGCCTGATCGACGCTTCATCCTCCACAATCATGATATCGGCCATTGTCATCCCTCCACACCTTTATGATATCATATTTCATCTATATGGTCTGTAACAAAGTTGTAAATCCGCATCTGTTATGGTATACTATCTCCATTGTGAACGACAGCTTCCGGCCTCGTCCAGATTCCCGCCGCGATGATATGCCCGGCGGCCTTCCGACTGTGACCCTGCTGAATAAAGGAGGAAATAACATGAAGAAAATGATGCTCTGCGTGCTCGCGCTGGCGCTCTGTCTGAGCCTTGCCGCCTTCGGTGTTTGCGACGAAAAGACGAATGTCTTCGCGCTCAAGGGGCCGACCGGCATTGGCCTTGTCGGCGTGATGGAGAATCACCCGGACGAATATAGCTTCACCCTCGCGGGCGCTGCGGACGAAATCGTTGCCGCGATCGCCAGCGGCAGCGCGGATATCGCCGCCTGCCCGACGAACCTCGCCGCGACCCTCTATAAGAAGACCAGCGGCAATGTGCAGTTGATGGCGCTCAATACGCTGGGCGTGCTGCACGTCGTCTCCAGCGACCCGACCATCGATTCCTTCGATGATCTCGCCGGCAAAAAGCTCTATGCCACCGGCCAGGCGACTGTGCCGGAGTATGCGCTGCGCTACATCCTCGAGCAGAACGGTCTCACCGACAAGGTTGAGGTCGAGTTTGTGAGCGAGCACAGCGAGCTCGCCACCCTGATGGCCGCCGGCAAGGTTGATACCGGTATGCTCCCTGAGCCGCACGTCACCAGCGTGCTCATGCAGAACGAGGCTATGCAGACCGTCATCGATGTGACGAAGGCCTTTGAAAGCGCCGCCGCCAAGGCCGGAAACGCCGACATGGTGCTCTCCATGGGCTGCGTGATCGTCCGCCGCGAGTTCGCCGAGAAGAACCCGGAGAAGGTCTCCGCATTCCTTGACGCCTACAGCGAATCCGTCGCCATGGTGAACGCCGATCCCGCCGCCGCGGGCGAGCTGGTGCAGAAGCATGGCGTGATGCCCAAGGCCGCGGTCGCGGCCCGCGCGATTCCAAACTGCCACATCGTCTTCGTCGAGGGCGAAGCCGTTCGCACGCAGATCGAGCCGCTGTACAACGTTCTCCTGAGCGCCAATCCTGCCTCCATCGGCGGTGCGCTGCCGGGCGATGATTTCTACTATGTCCGCTAATTGCAAAAGCCCGCGCGTAAGGATCCTGCTTTCCCGCGCGGGCGTTTTCGCATTTTATCTGACTCTCTGGGCGCTGCTGGCCAGTTGGATTGATCAGCCGCTGCTGCTGCCCACGCCTTCCTCCGTCGGAAGAAAGCTGCTTGAGCTTCTGCCCAATCCGGCGTTTTATCTCTCGCTGGGCGCGACGCTGCTTCGCACGCTGCTGGCGTATGTGCTGGGCATTGCGGGCGCTGTGGTGCTTAGCGTCGTATGCGTCAAATCCAGCGTGCTGGAGCTGCTGCTTTCTCCGCTGCTCTCCGCCATCCGCGCCACGCCGGTCACATCGTTCATCGTGCTGGCGCTCGTATGGCTCTCCAGCCCGCGCGTGCCCGTGCTCACGGGCTTTCTGATGACGCTGCCTGTGGTCTATTCCGCGCTGATTCAGGCGATCCGCGCGATCGATCCAAAGCTCATGGAGATGGCGAAGATGTACGGCTTTGGCAGGAGAAAGACGCTCCTGCATGTGATGATTCCATCCGTGCTCCCCGCGTTTGCAAGCAGCTGTCTGGCGGCAATTGGCCTTTGCTGGAAAGCAGTCGTAGCGGCAGAGGTCATCGGCGTGCCGAAACTGGCCGTCGGCAGCAGGATTTACGAATCGAAGATCTATCTGGAAACCGACGGCCTGCTGGCATGGACGCTGACGATCATCGTGCTCAGCGTGCTTCTGGAAGCGCTGCTGCGCAGGCTTGCCAAACGGCTCATGGAGGTGCGCCATGCGTGATACAATCTGCCTTGATCATGTGAGCATGGCGTTTGGCGAGAAAGAAATCTTCTCCGATCTGTCGCTTTCCTTCACCGCGCCGGGCCAATATGCGATTCTCGGGCCCTCAGGCCGGGGCAAAACGACGCTGCTGCGCCTGATTGCAGGTTTGGAAAAGCCGATCTGCGGTCATATCACGGCTGCGCAGGATGCACGCGTCTGCTTCTGCTTTCAGGAAGATCGGCTGCTGCCGTGGAAGACTGTGCTGGAAAACGTTCTTCTTGCCGCGCCCAGCGTTGAAGCCGCAAAATACTGGCTGAAACAGGTCGGCCTTTCCGGAGAGGAAAACAGCTACCCCGCTTCCCTTTCCGGCGGCATGAAGCGCCGCGCCTCGCTGGCCCGCGCGCTCGCTTACGACGCAGATATTCTGCTGATGGACGAGCCCTTCCGCGCGCTGGACGACGCCACGCACGCAAAGATGCTCACCCTGGTGCGCAAAGCCGCCAAGGACAAGCTGCTCATTCTTGTGACGCACGACGAGGCCGACGCCGACGGCATGACCATTGTACGAATCTGATTTTGAAGCAAATCCACAGGACATCCGCCATTGACAATACCGTTTATGAGGTGACGACATGCCCATCAAGATTCCCGAGTCGCTGCCCGCGCGCGCGACGCTTGAAAGCGAAAACATATTCACGATCACGGAACACCGCGCCGTTACGCAGGATATCCGTCCGCTGCGCATTCTGCTGCTCAATCTTATGCCCACCAAGGTGGTCACTGAGACGCAGCTGGCGCGGCTGCTGGGCAATTCTCCGCTGCAAATTGAGCTGGAGCTGATCATGACGACGGCGCACGAGAGCCGCAACACCTCGCGCGAGCACATGCTCTCCTTCTACAAGACATTTGCCGATGTGAAGCACCAGCACTTTGACGGCATGGTGATCACCGGCGCGCCCGTCGAGCAGATGGATTTTGAGCAGGTGGACTACTGGCAGGAGCTCTGCGAGATTATGGAATGGTCCAAGACGCACGTCACCAGCACGTTCCATATCTGCTGGGGCGCGCAAGCGGG
>CAZACE010000137.1:0-5100 GCA_964483255.1 uncultured Oscillospiraceae bacterium | reverse complement strand
GAGCCTGCGGGAAGGAAAGCTGCTTGTATCGATTTGTTTCGTTCTTCCTCTCTTAATAAACTTAATCTCCCTAATATGCATCAAAAAAGCCTTTCCCAAAGGGGAGGCTTCATCGATTCTCACTCAAGCTCATCAAACGAGTCGATCACCACGTCGCAGATCTCGTGAATCGCTGCTCTGTCGTGCTCATTCGTCGCGTCCGTCACGCCGACCACGCCGAGACCCGCGCCGCGCGCGCCCTTCATGGCATAGAGTGCATCTTCGAACATCACGCAGTCCTCTTTGCGCTCGCCAATCGCCGCGCAGAGCGTATCATAAAATGCCGGATCGGCCTTGCTCCCACCGAGCATGTCCGTGCTGAAGATATAATCCAGATCGCGAATCAGGCCTGCCTTGTTCAGGGCAATCATCATCAGCCGAGACGGCGTCGCCGTGCAGATCACGCACTTCACGCCCCGCGCGCGCAGGCGCGCCAGATACGCAGCAGCGCCATCCTTGGGCGGGAGCCCTCTGCGGTATGCCGGCTCCATCATCCGGCTCGATCGCTCCAGCAGCATGGAAAACGGCGCGTCGATGCCAAAGCGCTCCTTCACGTAGTCCACCACCATCATGCCGGACATGCTCAGCAGATCCTTTTCCTGCTCGGCCGTCAGCTCGATCCCCTGCTCGCGCACGAACGAACAGTTCAGCTTGCGCCACTCGCCCATCGAGTCCAGCAGCGTGCCGTCCATATCGAAGATGGCCGCTTTCATTCTATCCAGCATGATTCTCTCTCCTTTGATTCGATTCCCTATGATTATAGCCATTCCCACGCTTCCGGTCAAGCGCGGGCGAACATCAGCCTTTTGGGAGGATCCATGACCAGAGAAACCTACATCCGCATGACCGCCGCCACGCGGCGCACGCTCGACCGCCTGCCCGGCGGACAGAAGCTTCTGCGCCTGCCCACGCTCATTTATGTTGGCGCCTATCTGCTCGCGCTGCTTTATCTCATGCTCATGCGCGATATCCGCCTTGTGCGCGTGCTGCTCGTACCCGCTGCATGCTTCATGGCCTGCACAGTGCTGCGCCCGATCATCGGCCGAGAACGCCCGTATGACCACTTTGATGCCGAACCCGTCGGCCGCTTTAAGCGCGGCAAGGGCAAAAGCATGCCCTCCCGCCATACGGCCAGCGCCGCAGCCATCGCGCTCGCCGCAGCTTATGCATTCCCCCATCCCGCAATCGTGATCTCCATGGTGCTTCTGTGCGTGGTGATCGCAAGCCTTCGCGTGCTCTGCGGCCAGCATTACATAAGCGACGTGCTCGCCGCGCTGGCGCTCAGCAGCGTTATCTCCCTGATCGGCTACGTCCTGATCTGATTTTTGATTTCTTAGAAAAGAGCTGATTGTCCCATGATGAAAGGTATGTCCCCCGAAAAGCGCAACCAGATGATGCTTGAGGCGCCTGTCAGCCGCGTGATCCCGCGCCTGGCGATTCCCACAATCATCTCCATGCTCATCACCGCCATTTACAACATGGCAGACACGTTCTTCGTCAGTCAGATCGGCACCTCCGCCTCCGGCGCGGTCGGCGTCATCTTTTCGGCAATGGCCATCATCCAGGCCGTCGCCTTCATGATGGGCATGGGCACCGGCGCGAACGTCTCGCAGGCGCTGGGCGCAGGCGATGAGGAGCGCGCCAGACGCTATGCCGCCGTCGGCTTCTTTACAGCGTTCGGCATAGGCGTGGTGCTCGCGATTCTGGCGCTTGCCAATATCGACGCTCTGGTGCGTTTCCTCGGCGCAACGGAAACCATCGCGCCCTATGCCAAGGACTACGCGACCTACATTTTCTACGCAGCGCCGTTCATGATGTGCTCGTTCGTCATGAACAATCTGCTGCGCTTTGAGGGGCTTGCCTCGTACGGCATGGTCGGCATCACCACCGGCGGCATTCTCAACATGGTGCTCGATCCGCTCTTCATCTTCGGTTTCGGTATGGGCACAGCCGGCGCGGCGATTGCCACTGCAATTTCGCAGGTCATCAGCTTCTTGATTCTGCTGTTCATGTGCAACACAAAGCCCGATGCGATCACGATCGATCCTCGCAACTTCAAGCCCACGCTCAAGATGTACGGCAAGATCCTCTACATCGGCTTCCCCTCTCTGGGTCGTCAGGGCATCGCCAGCATCTCGACCATTCTGCTCAATACCGCTGCAGGCGTGCATGGCGATGCAGCGATTGCCGCGATGTCCATCGTCACGCGCTTCATCATGTTTATCAATTCCTCAATCATCGGCTTTGGTCAGGGCTTCCAGCCCGTCTGCGGCTTCAGCTATGGCGCGGGCAAGTATTCCCGCGTGCGCGAGGCATTCCGCTTCTGCGTGAAGGTTTCCACGGTGCTGCTGATCGTGCTGGCGGGCGTATCGCTGCTGCTCTCCGAGCAGATCGTTACCGTCTTCCGCCGCGACGATGCGGAGGTCATCCGCATCGGCACGCTGGCGCTGCGCCTGCAGCTGAGCACGCTGCCTCTGTGGGGCTACATCGTCATGAGCAACATGCTCACGCAGTCCATCGGCTACGGCGCGTGGGCGACGCTTCTGTCCATCGCGCGTCAGGGCATCTTCCTGATTCCCGCGCTGCTGGTGCTGCCGGGGCTGCTCGGGCTCACCGGCATCCAGATTGCGCAGCCGATCTCCGATGTATGTACACTGGTGCTGACGATCGTGATCATGCGCAGCGTGCTCCGGCGGCTCAAGGCTATGCCGGATAAAACTTAAAACCGCGCGAAGCAAAGAAGGGGTCTGGGGACATTGTCCCCAGACCCCTTCCTCGCTTCGCGCCGGTTGAAAGCCTTTATTCGATATACCCCGCCAGCACCTTGAGCGTCGCGACCGCGCCGTCCACATGGCTTCTCTCATAACCATGGGACGCATACACGCCCGCGCCGATCAGGCCATGGCGCACATCGTGTCCTGCGCGCAGCGTCGTCGCCACGTCGCTGCTGTAGAAGGGATAGACGTCCACCGCATAATTCGCGCCCATTTTCTTCGCCGCAGCGATCAGGTTGTTCGTCACCTTGTAATCAAACGGGCCGCTCCTGTCCTTGGCGCAGATGGATACCATGCGCTCATCGCACTCCAGCCCTTCGCCCACGCAGCCCATATCCACCGCAATCGCCTCGGTTACGCCCGCCGGCACGCCCGCGCAGCCGCCGTGGCCAACTTCCTCATACGAGGTGATATGCGCATATACCGCGCGCTTCGGCGTGATCCCTTCGTCCTTCAGGTACTTCGCATAGCCCAGCAGGATGCCCACGCTCAGCTTGTCATCCAGAAATCGGCTCTTGATGTAACCGGTCTTGGTGATCACCACGCGCGGATCAAAACAGACATAATCGCCATTGCTGATGCCCAGCTTCTTCACGTCCTCCGCACTCTTCACATCCTCGTCGAGCACGATCTCAATCGTATCAAACGTGCGCTTCGTGTCGTTATACTCGCCGTTGACGTGGATGGACGCATTGCAAAGCTGCGCCGTGCCTTCGTAGATCCTGCCGTCGCGGGTAATCACCCGGCAATTCTCCGTCTCCGCATTATTGGCATTCATGCCGCCGATGTTCGTGATCTTCAAGCGGCCGCTTTGCTTAATCTGCGCGACCATACCGCCCAGCGTATCCATGTGCGCCTCCAGCAGCAGGCCGTTGTCCTTGTCCTCGCCGCCCAGGTTCACCAGCACGCCGTCCTTGCGCGTGATGGCGCAATCATAGCCCAGCGCCTCAAAGCGCGCCTTCACATGCTGCGCAGCCTTCTGCGTCATGCCGCTGGGGCTGTCGATGCCAAGCAGCGCCGCCGTCTCGTCGAGGATATATGCGCCGTATTTTTCAAAATCCATATTGTTTCCTCCCGTTATTGCTCCGCTAGGCATGGGACTCTGTCCCATGCCCTGCCAAATGGCTTTCCGATCGCCCTTTGGAAACCTTCGGTCTTAAAAAACTAAATGTTTAAAAACACAACCCATCATTCTGTCTTGAGCTCCTGCACGCGGCTGATGATGATGGACATCGTGCCGTCGTCGTTATTCACCACGGCAAAGCTGTTCTCGTCATCCACCAGCGTGCGCGGCAGTGAGATGGAAATGCCGTTGTCGGTCCTGATCTTGAGCTTGGCCAGCTGCGTCATCACCCGCTTGTTTTCCACCGGGATCACAGGCTCCATCACCTCTTCCTGCATCTGGCGGGAAACCTCGGCGATGATCGCCTCGCGTTCGGGATCGCTGCGGAAGACCTCCTCCGCCACGTCCTGCACATCGATGACGCCCTTCTCCTCGATGGACTTAGCCATCGCACGCTTGACGGCAGGCCTGAGCTCCTGCTCAGTCATATCCGGCGGCGCAGCCTGCTCAATCATCTCGGTCACAGCCTGCACAGCCTCCTTCGTCGTGCGCGTCTTCGCCATAGCGAAGAGCGACTCGGAGAACAGCATGCGATTGCCCACATTGGTGAGCACCGCCGTGTCCCTCAGGCGGATATCGCCCGTGGAGAGATTGACCACGAAGCCGGAGAACCCCTTCGAGCCTGAAAGCGGAAGCACAAAGCCATGCTCCAGAATCTGCGTGGAGACCTGCTCCTCTTCCATTTCAATTCTATGCACCATCGCCCGGCGATAGGGCAGCTGCACGACGCACAAATGCGGATCGTTCTCCTTATCAAAGGAGAAGATGACCATGTCAAATCCTTCACGCGGGATTTCAAGCGCCTGCATGCTCTCGTCCATGCCGCGCATGAGCGCGTCTGCAGCTTCACCAAAGGGCGTATAGCCGAATCTGCGCAGCAGCTCTTCCTGCGCGCTGCCCGGCTCCACGCATGTCGTGCGGCTTGTATCCGAGGACATGATCTTTTCGGCAATCGCGCTCAGATATGCGCCCGTCTCGTCCGCAGGCTTGCCCGCCTTGTGCGGGAAGATTGGCGACATGGCGCTTCCGTCATAGATGTAAACTGCCGCTCTGGCAATAATATTCATTCTTCTTTTCCACCTTTTTCATGTATCCCTTCTTTTAACATGCGCGAAGCGAAGAAGGGGTTCGGGGGTTCGGCTTTGCCGAACTGGGGCAGGAGTG
>CAZACE010000136.1:0-5128 GCA_964483255.1 uncultured Oscillospiraceae bacterium | reverse complement strand
TTTCATTATAACACATCCTCCTGCTTATTAAAAGGATTTAGATTAGAAATAGTATAAAAGCATCCTTGATGGGTGTCTTTTGTTATCATAAAACCATTTGCTTCAGGCAGGAAACAGGATAAACAAGGAGAAATATATAAACATGGTTTTTTCTGCATATAGATAGTGAAAAAGCCAGTATACGAAGAGAGGTGAACTGCGTGGAAGGACGCAGGCGCAGAGCGCAGCGATTGGAGCAGGCGCAGAATATAGAGGAATTGCCAGAGCAGGAGACGCTTGCGCAGCAGCAGACGCCCAAGATACAGGAGTCCAAGACACAGGAGTCCAAGACTCAAGCGTCTCAGATGCAGATGGAAGAGACGCAGTCCGCTCCGCGGCGCAGAAGAAGGGCGCAGCCCCCGCGCCAGATTACGCAGCGCATGCCAAAGGTGGATGTCCCGCAGGAAGATATTCCGCAGGCAGATGCTTCGCAGGCGGATATGCCCAGAAGTCAGGAAATTCCCCGGATGCCGGTGATCAATGAAGCGCCGGAGCCGGTTAAGCGCTATAAGAAATCCGGAAAGAAGCATGGACGCAGACATGCGGCCGCGCCCCGTATGGGTGCCGAAAAGCTTGGCAAGCTTGCAAAAGCGGCGGTCGGCACGGGAAAAAGTGTTCTGGAGGGATTGGGCGGCTGCCTGCTTCTGGCGATGATCATGATTCGTACAGGCGCCGGAAAGCTCGTTCAAGCGCTGAAAAATCGAAGCGGCGTGGCTGATGCAAAGCAGAAAAGCGTCGCGCCGCAGGCAGAGCAGGAATACGAGCTGGAGATCATCCGCCCGCAGGATTATCATGGGCGCAGCAAAACGCATGTTCAGAATAGCCATGAGAAAAGGGGACATATGCTGCGCGGCGCTAAGCGCAGCGCGCTGAATGGAAATCGGATCGCAATGGTGCTCTTTGCTTGCGTTGCGCTTGTAAGCCTGTATCAGATTGGTTCCATCGTGATTCGCTCGGTGCGCACAAATCGACTCAACGATTCGCTTTCGCAGCAGCGCGCAGCGATTATTCAGGAGCAGGCGGAAACGGCTGAAAGTCCGGTTGAGCAGCCGCAAACCGTGGTGGAACCGGAGATGACGCCGGAAAATACGATGGAGACGCAGCCGCAGAGCACGCAGGATACGGCGATGGTTTTTGCCTCTGCTGAGGCGACAGCCGCGCCTGATGTCGTCAAGACGACCAAGTACCGCAGGATCGGCGGCGATGCGCTGCCCGAGATGGCGCAGCTGTATCAGCAGAACCGCGACCTTGTTGCCTGGATTCAGATTCCGGATGTGCTCGACCTGCCCGTTGTGTATAAGGACAATAAATACTACCTCACACGCGATTTCAGCAAACAGAAAAATACGGCAGGCACGATCTTCCTGGACGAAAACCATCCGTTCAAAGAGAAAACGCAGAATCTGCTTCTGCACGGCCATAACATGAAGGATGGTACGATGTTCGGAAGGCTTGCGCAGTATCTCCATGACGATACCTATCTGCGCAATCATCCGTTTATCAGCTTCGATACGCTCTGGCATAAGGAGCAGTACGTGATCTTTGCAGTGCTGAATGTATCGCTCAAGCCGTCGGATCAGCGGTTCTTTAACTATTTCACGCACGATACGTTCTCTTCCGATGCGGAATTCTCTACGTATATCCGCCAGCTGCAGCTGCGCTCGGAGTTTGCGATTCCTATCGATGTGGCGCCTTCGGATGCGCTGCTGACGCTGAGCACCTGTCTGGATGAGGATCGCCTGGTGATCGTGTGCAGAAGGCTTCGCGAGGGCGAAACGCGCTCTGAACTGCGCACGCTGATCCGTATGGCGACAAGACAGTGAAGACGGGAATAAACGAAAGAAGCAAGGAGGAATCCCTGTGAGCGAAGGAATCCGTTTTGATCTTCAGTATGAAACCATGCCCTGGGATCAGGTGGACGCGGTCATCTTTGACATTGGCAATGTGCTCATCCGCTTTGCGCCGGATGATTTTATCCAGCAGCTCTTCCCCGGCGACAAGGATAAGCAGCAGCACATGATGGATCATGTTTACAATGGGAAATACTGGCCCTGCTTCGATCGCGGCACGCTGACCTATGAAGAGGCGGCGGATATTCTTTCCAAGGATGCCGGCTGCAGCCGGGAGGAATATCTGCATGCGCTGCTGGGCTGGATTGAACTGAAGACCCCGATTGAGGAGGGCTGGCGTGCGGCTGCGCGCTGCAAGCGTGAGGGCAAGAAGATCTATCTGCTCTCCAATTATCCGAAGACGGGCTATGAGCGCCTGAGAGAAAAGTTCGCCGACCACTTCGGCGATCTCTTTGACGGCGGCGTCATCTCCTGCTATGAGCATGTGATCAAGCCGGAGAAGGAAATCTATCAGCTGCTGTGCGATCGCTATGGTATCGAAAAAAGCCGCGCTGTGTTCATCGATGATACCCTCAAAAACATTGAGGGTGCGAACAAATTTGGCATGCATGGCTTCCACCTGCATGAAAAGGGCATGCTGGATCGTTTCTTTATATGAGAATAAACCGGGCATGCTGCGCGCAGCGGCGCATATCATGACTGGGAGAAATATAGAGAACTGTCTGGAGGAAACACAATGCTCAAACGTTTGACGGCGATGCTGATCGCCTGCATGATGATGACGGCTTCTTTTGCCGCCATGGCGGAGGGCGTGATGCTGGGCGTTCAGGTGAAGGATACGCCTGCACCGACGGCCGAGCCGACCGCGCAGCCTACGGCTACGCCCTTTGTGCTCAAGGCTGTGACGCAGCAGGAGGTGGACGAGGCCGGACTCGGCCAGCGCATCCTCTGGCGCGGCATGGAGGGCGAGGATGTGAAGCTCATGCAGCGCAGGCTCTATGAGCTGGGCTATTATCTGGGCGAGATTGACGGCGTGTTCGGTCTGGGCACGCGCTCGGCCGTGTATGCATTCCAGCGCGCGCATAAGATGGAAAAGGTGGATGGAAAGGTCGGTCCGGCAACCATTGCGGCGATGTTTGCAGAAGATGCGATCATAAAGCCTACGCCCACGCCTACGCCGACCCCGA
Organism: uncultured Oscillospiraceae bacterium; assembly: GCA_964483255.1. Classification (GTDB taxonomy): domain Bacteria; phylum Bacillota; class Clostridia; order Christensenellales; family Aristaeellaceae; genus Ventricola. The sequence goes on along the minus strand of CAZACE010000136.1, from coordinate 2,052 downwards.
CGCCAAGACCCACGCCTACGCCTACGCCCACGCCGATTCCCACGCCCGTGCCGACGGCGACGCCGGATGTTTCCGCCGCGCCGTTTGTGCTGGAGGAGATGGAAATCTACGTGGATGACAAGCCGGTGATGCTCTTTGCCGGAAAGGCGGAGGATGGCGAACTGCTTTATCCGCTTTGCGGCGTGATGGGCCATATGGGCTATGAATACACTTATGCGGCTGGCAGCTGGCAGCTGACGCCGATTGCTGAGGGCGAGGAAATTGCCTTGATGACCGATGGAAAAGACGGTCTGTGCGCCGGGGCGATGGGCTCCGTCGGCGGGGTGATCTTCCTGGCGGACGATGCGGCGCGCGTTTATGTCTACGGCGAGGAAGCTTATGTGAGTGCGCAGCTGCTGAATAAGCTGAATGTGAGCTGCCTGCTGGTGGGCGGTGTTCCGGTGATACATCGGTAAAACAAACAATAAACCCATGGATAGCAATAATCCGGCTTTAGACGAAGCGTTGCAGAAAATCAGTGAAAAACCGTTTCTTTCGAAAACGGTTTTTCTTTATTCATCTCAAAGAAAAATGAGTGGAAAATAATTCATGAGACACTGTGAAATTCTACACAATATATGTTGACAGAATGTTGACAACAGTGATACACTTGTAGACATCACGAGCGGTTGACCGAAAAACTGACCGCTGCGGAGGGAATGCTTATGGCAGAAAAACTGGGGAAAATCGGCGATCCCAATGAGCTGGATGCAAAAGCACAAAAGCTCATGGAGGACAAGGACGCTGAAAGCCGGACCCGAATTCTGGTCGGACCGGTGGAGAAGGTATTTACGGCCGTGCTGATTATCTGGGCCATTTTCCAGGTCTGGGCTAATACGTTTGGCACGCTTGGCGCAGTGAAGCTGCGCACGACGCATATCATGTTCCTGCTGCCGCTGGCTATCACGCTCTATCCGACGTTCAAAAAGGAACGCCGCCGCAGAACGAGCTTGCCGGTGTGGGATTATCTGCTTATCGCGCTGACAGTCGGCTGCTACGGCTACATCCTTTGGCGCTATGACACGCTGGCCAGGACGGGACGCCTGAATACGATGGACGTCTGCGTCGGCGTGCTGTGCCTGCTGGTCGTCTTTGAGGCGGCGCGGCGCACGAGCGGCAATCTGGCGATTATCGCCCTCGTTTTCCTTTCGTATTTTGCTCTGTGGGGCAAGTATATCCCTGGCACGTTCAGAACCAGCGCTTTCACCCTCAAGCGTATCATCAAGGCGCTTGTCTGGGATACGGGCGGAATTCTGGGCACCGGCGCGAACGTTTCTGCGACGTATATCTTTGTGTTCGTGCTCTTTGGCGCGTTCCTCAAGTATTCCGGCTTCTCACAATTCATCAACGATATCGCGCTGACGCTGGTCGGCCGCTCCCCGGGCGGCCCGGCGAAGGTGGCGGTCATCGCCTCCGCGCTGATGGGCATGATCAACGGCTCGGCAATCGCCAACGTGGCGACTACCGGTACGATCACGATCCCGCTGATGAAGAAGACCGGTTACAAGAAGGATTTTGCTGCTGCGGTTGAGGCTGTTGCCTCCACCGGCGGCCAGTTTACCCCGCCGATCATGGGCGCCGTCGGCTTTGTCATGGCGGAGTTCATGGTGGTCAGCTATACCAAGGTCATGCTGGCTGCGGCGATCCCTGCGTTCCTGTATTATCTCTCACTGCTCTATTCCGTGCATCTGGAAGCCAAGCGTCTGGGTCTTTCCGGTCTGGCGCCGGAGAATATCCCGAAGGCGGGCAAGGTTTTGCGTGAGCGCGGCCATCTGCTCATTCCGCTGATCGTGCTCATGGCGCTGATGTTCATGGGCTATACGCCGCTGTTTGCGGCCATCGCGGCGATCTTTGTGACGATTCCGACCTCCTGGCTTCGCAAGGATACGCGCATGGATCTGAAGACCATTGTTCAGGCAACGGTGGAGGGCAGCCGCAGCGCCATCAGTGTGGGTATCAGCTGCATCATCATCGGCGTGATTATCGGCTCGGTCAACATGACCAGCCTGGGTC
>CAZACE010000135.1:0-5145 GCA_964483255.1 uncultured Oscillospiraceae bacterium | reverse complement strand
CTTAAGGACGGCGAGAACGACCTGTGCGTGCGTGTGCAGGATGATCCGGACTGCACCCAGCCGCGCGGCAAGCAGTACTGGGCCGAGGGTCTGATGGGCTGCTGGTATACTCCGGTTTCCGGCATCTGGCAGACCGTGTATCTGGAGGCTGTGGGCGAGTATGGCCTCAAGTACGTCCATGTTACTCCGGACATCGACAACCACATGTTCACCGCGGAGATCGCGCTGGATAAGCGCCCGACCTGCCCGCTGGATCTGGAACTGACCGTTACATTCGAGGGCAAGCTCAAGCGCAAGGTGCGTGTGAACTGCGAAGACCGCATTACCCGCGTACCGGTCGATCTGATTGTCAAGGCTGATCTGGATCCGATCTACATCTGGCAGCCGGGCGCCCCGTACCTCTATGATCTCAAGGTTCGCGTCCTCAAGGACGACGCTTGCGTCGACAGCGTGGATACCTACTTCGGCATGCGCAAGGTCGAGGTCAAGGAAGGCCGCATCTATCTTAACAACAACCCGCTCTATCAGCGCCTGATTCTGGACCAGGGCTACTGGCCGGAGAGCAACATCACCCCGCCGAGCGACGAGGCGATCAAGCTGGATCTGCAGTATACGCTGGACTTCGGCTACAACGGCGCGCGCAAGCATCAGAAGCTCGAGGATCCGCGCTATTACTACTGGGCGGATAAGATGGGCGTGCTGGTGTGGGGCGAGCTCCCGAGCCCGTACGATTTCACCGACGACACCGTCCGTAATCTGGCGGAGACCATGATGGACTTCATCGACCGCGACTTCAACCATCCGTCCATCATCACCTGGGTTCCGCTCAACGAGAGCTGGGGCGTGCGCAACATCTACACCGACAAGCGCCAGCAGTCTGCCGGCCGCATGCTCTATCACATGACCAAGGCTGCCGACGGCACCCGCCTGTGCTCCAGCAACGACGGCTGGGAGCAGGTGACCACCGACATCTGCGCGCTGCACGACTATGCGGCCGAGAAGGACGTCATGGCGGCGCACTTTGCTGACCGTGCTGAGATCGAGAAGCACTCCTGCGACTGGCGCGCGGCCTATGCCGTGGGCGAGAAGCCGACCGGCAAGGAGGCCTTCATGGTCACCGAGTACGGCGGAATCGCCTTCCAGAACATCGGCATTCAGGGCGAGATGGGCGGCATGCAGACCTGGGGCTACGGCAATAAGATGAGCGATGAAGAGGCGTTCTTCGAGCGCTTTAAGGGCGTCACCGACGCGATCCGTGAGATCCCGTTCTGCCAGGGCTTCTGCTATACGCAGCTGACCGACGTTATGCAGGAAATCAACGGCGTGCTCAGCCCGGAGCGCAAGCCGAAGATCGACGTTGCCCGCTTCAAGGAATACAACACCGGCGTGAAGGCGAAGGAAGGCCCGAGCGCGCAGGAGATCGTCAACCACACTGCCTGATACACGGGCAAACCGATGATGCAATTATATCGCGGCGAAGAATCGCGGTATAAAAATAAAAGGAGGTTATTCTCTATGAAGAAGACTCTGGCTCTGGTCCTGTCTCTGGTTATGCTGCTGACTGCGGCGACCGCGATGGCTGCGACCGAAATCAACTACTGGTCCGTCTTTACCGGCGGCGACGGCGCGGTCATGCAGGGCATGGTCGATGCTTTTAACGCTTCTCAGGACGAAGTCGTGGTGAACCACACCCCGATGACCGCGGACGATCTCTATCAGAAGATCCCGCTGACCGTCCAGACCGGCACCGGCATCCCGGATGTCTGCGTCATCCACATTGAGCGCATCCCGAACTTCGTGAATCAGGAGCTGCTCTACTCCTATGACCTGGATCTCGTCGCTGAGGCCGGCATCAAGCAGGAGAACTACAACCAGGCCGCTTGGGTCAAGTCCACCATCGATGGCGAGCAGTACGGCATCCCGCTGGACGTCCACGGCTACATCACCTACATCAACAAGGACCTGTTCGACCAGTATGGCCTGAACGAGATCCTGGACGACGGCTACATCACCTTCGACGAAGTGAAGTGGGCCGGCGACAAGGCGAAGGAGCAGGGCTTCACCGGCAAGACCTTCGACCTGGGCTGGATGCGCGCTCAGATGCTGGGCTACTATGCTCAGCTGGCTGACGGCCACAAGCTGACCGACGACGGCGTTGCGCCGGCGCTCGATAAGGAAGCCATGACCAAGGCCATGGAGACCATGAAGGAGCTCTACGAGGGCGGCTACACCTCCACCAAGACCGATGACTACTCCTCCATGTTCTACGGCGGCGAAATGCTGATCTGGTCCGAGGGCATCTGGATGAAGGCCGCCGTTGTTAACGCTGGCGTGAACTTCGAGATGTATCCGGCCGTCTGCTACGATCCGGCGAACGCGAAGTCCTGGATGTCTTCCCACAACTTCGTGCAGTTTGCTGACGAAGAGCGCACCGAGGAAGAGGACCTGGCCGTTGCCAAGTTCGTCAACTTCATGGGCGAGAACTCCCTCGTTTGGGCGCAGGACGCTGGCCAGGTTCCGGCTCACGTCTCTCTGAACGAAGTTGCTGAGTTCGCTTCCATGCCGCAGGCCTTCCTGGCTGATCCGGAGCGTGAGGACGAGCTCGCTATCTACTACTACCAGCATTGGGGTCTGTTCGACACCGCGTTCTCTCGCGTGAACTGGGACTTCGTTGACGGCACCATCGCCATCGACGCCGCCATCGAGCAGATCGAGAAGGAAATTGCTGACGCCATCGCTGCTCAGTAATTACTTCTGTATTGGTGTGACTGAAAAGTCTAACTGACATGCTATAAGGCAGGGGGAGCGATCCCCCTGCCTTATCCGGCATGATGCCAGATTCATCAGGATGCGGGCGCGGCGAGCGCTCGATGGGCCGCCTGGCTGCGTCCGCGATGCTTGTCTGCCATGATGCCGGGAACAACCGCAACATCAAGAGAAAAGAGGTGTCGGAATGACACGTTCCAAAATCGCGGCGTTTCTTGCGCTCGCGTTTGTCGTCCTCTTCTGCTTTGCTGGTGTAACGGCGACGACGACGGTCAAGGATACGACCGTGGCCATCGAGATGGGCATGCCCAAGCTGCTCTTCTCCCTGTCCAGCGCGCCGCTGCTGCTCATTCCGCTGGCTATCGTGGCCGCTGTCGGTGCTTTCATCGCGTATATTCAGGATGAAAAGAACATCGGCATGCTCTTCAGCTTTGTGGCGACTGTGGCGTTCGCCCTGTTCATGGTCTTCTTCGCCATGGAGGAGAAGAACTCTGCGCTCTACACGCCCATCGCCGAGGCGCTTGAACTGGCCGAGGTCAAGTTCAAGAAGCGCGACGTGAAGCTGATCACCCCGTCTTTTAACATGATGACCTGGCTGACCCTGGCGAGCATCGCGCTCTCCTGCGTCATCGGTCATGGCGACTTCTCCAAGGATAAGCGCCATCTCATGAAGCGTGATCTGCTGCCCTATGCGTATATCGCGCCGCATCTGTTCTTCTTCATCATCTTCTTCATGACCCCGGCGATCTACGGTGTTTACGCCGCGTTCACGAAGTGGGATCTGTTCTCCGAGCCGGTATTCACCGGTCTTGAGAACTTCAAGACGCTGCTTTTTGACAGCAGCAATACCTACTACAAGCAGCTGCGCAACGGTCTTTGGAACACGATCAAGTTCGTCATCTTCTGCGTGCCGTTCTGCATCATCGTGCCGCTGTCCCTGGCGCTGGCGCTCAACGCCCGCCCGAAGGGCAACAAGATCTTCCAGGCGCTGTATTACCTGCCGAGCCTGATGTCCATCTCCACCGTCACCCTGACCTGGCGCTACGTGTTCAACACCCAGTATGGTATCGTGAACAAGTTCCTGGGCATCGACGCCAACTTCTTCATGCCGCCTTACACCTGGGTCATGCTCGTCATCGTCACCGTCTGGTGGTGTACGGGTTCCACGATGGTCATCTATCAGAGCGCGCTGGCCTCCGTGCCGCAGGATCAGTACGAGGCTGCGTCCGTGGACGGCGCCGGCACCATTCAGAAGTTCTTTAACGTAACCCTGCCGAACATGACCTATCCGCTCATGTACACGCTGGTCACCTCTGTGGTCGCGCAGTTCAACATCTACGGTCAGCCGGATATCCTCGTTGGCTTCTCCAATGCGGAAGCGAACTCCGTGCTGCTGCAGTACATCTACGAAAACTCCGTCAAGAAGCAGGTGGCCGGTATGTCCTCTGCGATGGCGGTTATCCTTGGCCTGTGCATCATGGTGGTTTCCTTCATCCAGATGCGCATGATGGTCAAGAATCAGCAGGATTAAGGAGGGACCGATTATGGCAGAGAATAAAAGAGGCAAGCTGATCGCGTTCCTGTTCCTGATCATTCTGGGCATCTGCTGGTTCGAGCCGATTGTTTGGCTGATCACCAACTCCTTCAAGTTTGACGCAGACTTCATTACGTCCTTTGCAAACATCCAGGGTCCGATGGATTATCTGACCCGTCTGATTCCCAAGTCCTGGACGCTGTCCAACTACACCGAGCTCTTCTTCGGCGGCGAGAATGTCAACACCAATGCGAACATCGGCCTGATGTTCTACAACTCCTTCGTCGTCTCCATCACGGTCACGGTGTGCACGGTGTTCATCACCTCCCTGTCCGCTTATGCGTATGAGCGTCTGGACTTCAAGGGCGGCAACAAGATCTTCTGGACGCTCATGTACATGAGCATGTTCCCGAACGTCGTTGCGATCCTTCCGCAGTTCCGTATCGCCAATGCGCTGGGCTGGGTCAACAACCTGAACGCGCTGATCTGGCCGATGCTGGCCGGCGTCTTCAATATCTTCCTGATCCGCAACTTCATGAAGAGCATTCCGAAGGCGCTGGACGAGGCGGCGACCATCGACGGCGCCACCAGCTTCCAGGTTTATACCAAGATCATCCTGCCGTCCATCGCGCCGGTTATGATCGTCGTCGGCCTGTTCGCCTTCAACGGCGCGTGGAACGACTATCTCTGGCCGCGCATCGTCATGACCGACGTCAACAACCAGACGCTGACCGCTGGTCTGCGCCTGCTGATGGGTCAGTACGAGCAGCGCTGGGCGCACATGATCGCGTCCTGTCTCGTATCCATGGTGCCGCCGTTCGTGCTGTACCTGTGCGCGCAGAAGT
>CAZACE010000134.1:0-5161 GCA_964483255.1 uncultured Oscillospiraceae bacterium | reverse complement strand
CCGTGAGAAAGCACTTTCCTTCTTCATTCAAAAGCTGCGCAAGCACCATCTCCGACGAAATATCCGAATCCAGATTATGCTGTCCATACATCGCATATGTGCCAACTGAAATCCCCAGACAAATCAGGAATATTGTCAGAGGCCACAGCCTCAGTATTTTTTTGCCTGCATGCCGCACTGCGTACATTCTTTCCACACACTCTTTTCCGTTCAAATTCAGAACGCTGATTGTTTATCCATTTTTTATTATATCGAACATCGTGTCACAAATATGTCATAAGAACTGACTTATATGAACTTCTATGTCTAACCCGAGCGCTTAAAACCAGCCTGTTCCTGCAAAAAGAAAAGAACCGACCCTTGCCGGCTCTTTCTATCCCTCTACCATCCTGCTTATTTTGCATCCTTTGCACAGCGATTTATTTCCATATTTGGCAGCTTTGCATATTACGAGTCAAGAAACCCCAGGTTCGGATCCTGTTGGGTACATCACAAACCGCCGATACGCTTTAGCTGGTCGGCGGCTGCTTTTCCCTTGACCTGATCAGGAATTCTTTCATATACAAATACAAAAGACGCTTCCGAAAGCACTCATCACCTCCGGAAGCGTCTTATACTTGATTTGGATTCTTACACGCTGCGCACAATTTCCATCATGGCGTCCCAGTTTTCCTCCATGCAGCGAACGAGCTTGAACTGCGTGCGCGCGCGGTCCAGGTTATGGCCCTCGCGATGCACCTTGAAATACTTGTCGCCGTTGAGGTAATCCGCCAGAAAGCGCATACCGCATTCCAGCGTCATGAGCTTGGCGCCCATGGGCAGCAGCTCGCGCTCGCGCTGACCCATGACGCTGCCCGCCTCGCTGAGATAGCCGCGGGCAAACGCCTCATACATTTCAAGCGACAGCTGCACCTTGGATAGATCCTTCTCGTCCTCAGCGGCGGTATTCGCGCCGAAGCGGATGGAGTCGCCGAAATCGTAAGCCGCCAGACCCGGCATGACCGTATCCAGATCAATCACGCAGACGCCCTCGCCCGTTTCAGCGTCCAGCAGGACGTTGTTGAGCTTGGTATCGTTGTGCGTAACCCTCAGCGGAATCTCGCCCGCCGCAAGCGCACGAAGCAGCGTATGCACCTCTTCTCCATAGCCCATGCAGAAGGCCAGCTCCGGCCCCACTTCGCCGAGCCTGCCGGCGTCGTTGCGGCGCACGGCGTCCATCAGCTGACCGTAACGCGCCGGGGTGTTGTGGAAATCCTTGATCGCCTCGTGCAGCGTGGAGGCGTCGTAACCCTCCAGCTGGCGCATGAAGCGGCCGAATGCCGCGCCGGAGAGCGCAAAGAGCTCCGGCGTATCCGGCAGATCGCGGGAGATCGTTCCCTCGACAAACAGATACACGCGCCACAGGCCGTTGTCCTCGTCGACGAAATAATCCTTTCCCTCGTTCGTCTTCACCAGCGTCAGCGTCTCACGGTCGGGATCACCGCCCGCCTTTTCGATCACGCCGCGCAGATACTGCGTCACGCGCGCAATATTCTCGATGACGTTTTCCGGCTGCGGGAAGACATAGCGGTTCACGCGCTGGAGAATATAGCGCACCGGCGCCGCCTCGCCTACATCCACGCAGATGCAGAACGTATCGTTGATGTGGCCGTTGCCGTAGGGCGCGATGGTCATCGGGCCCTGCACAAGCTGAAAGCGGGCAGCCACCTCATAGGTTCTCTTTTCCATGACAAACATGCCTCCAAATTTAGCCCTTGACGCCGCCGGAGGTCAGGCCCGCGGCCAGGTGCTTCTCGATGCACATGAACAGAATGACGACCGGGATTGTCGCCAGCAGCGCAGATGCGAACAGATACTGCCACTCGATCATATTGAACGAGCTGAACTGCGTGATGCCGACGGTGATCGGCTTGTTGGCCGGGGTGGAAATCAGGACGGTGGAGATCGTGTATTCGTTCCATGCGTTGATGAACACGAAGATCAGCGTCGTCACGATGCCCGGCGCGGCCATCGGCAGCAGGATGCGGATGAGCGCCTGAACGGTGTTGCAGCCGTCGATGCAGGCCGCCTGCTCCATCTCCGAGGAGATCGACAGGAACGTGCCGCGCAGCAGCCAGATGGCAAACGCCTGGTTGAACGCCGCATTGATGAGCATCAGGCCAATGATGGAGTCGTTGAGCTTCAGGGTATTCATCAGCTGAGAGATACCGACCAGCAGAACGACCGGGGAGAACATCTGGCTCATGATGACAAAGCCGAGGAAGATGTTCTTGCCCTTGAACTTCATGCGCGCCATCGCATAGGCCGCCGGAATGCCGCAGATCATAGCGATCAAGGTCGCGCCGACGGACAGGACGATGGAGTTCATCAGATAGCGCAGCACGCCGCGTCCGACGATATCCTTCATGTTGCTCCAGATCCATTTGGTGGGCAGCATGTGCTGGAAGTACATGTCCGTCGTCTCGGTGTTGGAGCGGAAGCCCGTGATGAACATTACATAGAACGGATAGAGAATCAGGATGCTCATGCCGATGATGAACAGATACATCGCTCCGCGGGAGAGTACGGTAACCAGCTCGCCCTTGAGCAGCATGATCAGGCTGCAAAGCAGCACAAACAGCACAGGCATCAGCGCCCAGAAGGACCAGGTGGTCTTGTAGGTCACGCCGCTGAGCAGCTCGCCCAGATCACCGCTGACCGCATCGCCATAGAGGAACACACCGATCTTCTCAATCAGCGCCTCCGTGCCCTCCATCGCCATGTTGTTGGCAAAGAGCGTCACCTGGCGGGAGAAGCTATGGGTATTGACCATCGTAAACACCGGCACAAGCATGAGCGCGATAAACGCCAGAACGCAGGCGCCGGTGCGCAGCTTCTTTGCCTTGCCGGCGAGGGAATAATGCTGCACATCCATCGTGCCCCTCGCACCCATCAGCGCCAGCAAGATGCTGCCTGCGATGCACGCGATCATCACGATAAGCACCGTCGAGGACGGCAGGCCAGCGCCGAGGAAATCCCATGCGCTGTAGTTGCTCGTGCTGTTTACGGAAAAAGCGACCATCGACGTGGTTACGCCTTTCGAATTGACGCGCTCGGTCACCTGCTCGGAGATGGTGACGTCAAAGCCCTGCTGACGGAACTCTTCCGCGGCAGCATTGACTTCCTCCATCGCCTTCACATAGCGCTCATCGCCCACAAACGTATTGCCCGAGCGCTTGGTAAACAGCGTCGCATTGAATTCATAGGCCGGAAGGCTCAGCAGCACGATCGTCAGCACAAGCATGACCGCCGCGACGATCAGCGCCCTGCTGTTTCTGCTCTTCACCTGCGCAGAGGATACCTTTTTCATTACGCATCCTCCCTCTTCATGGTCATCATCATGTAGATGCCGGAGACAAGGCACAGAATCGTAAATCCGATGACGGACAGCGCCGTCGCCGGTCCCTTCTTCTGGTCATAGAACGCCAGCATGTACAGATAGGTGATCAGCGTATCGGTCTTGTTGGCCGGCGCGCCCTTGGTGATGGTATAGATGATCGGGAAGGAGTTAAAGACATAAATGATATTCAGGACGGTGGAAACCGTCAGAGAAGGCATGACCAGCGGGATGGTCACGTTGCGCAGCTTCTGCCAGAAGTTGGCGCCGTCCACGGTCGCCGCCTCATAGTAGGCAGCATCGATGGACTGCAGGCCGGAGAGCACGCAGAACGTGACGAAGGGAATGGTGACGAAGATACCAACGCCGCATTCCCACATGAACTCAATCTGATAGGTTGCGCGCCAGTTGATCGCTTCCTTGATGATGCCCAGATTGAGCAGAACGTTGTTGAGGTTGCCGTATTCGTACTTGATGATGTAATTCCAGATCGAGGCCTGAATGACCAGAGAAGTCGCCCACGGAAAAACCACGATGGAGCGCGCGATTTTGCGGCCAAAGAAATCCTGATTGAGCACCATCGCCATGATGAAGCCGATCAACGTGGACAGGCCGACGACGGAGACGACCCAGATGAACGTATTGATCATCACGGGGCCGAAGGCCGGCGCCTTCACCGCGTCGATAAAGTTCTGCAGCCCGACAAAATCACCGACGATACCCGCCCTGGAAATTTCGCTGAAGGCGAGCTTGAAGACGATCGCAATCGGAAAGATGACGAAGATCGTCATCAGCACAATGCTCGGCAGCAGCCATACATAGGGTTCCCATTTGTGACGGACCAGAATAGAATCCACTTCTATCCCTCCTTGAAATCTAAACTAAGGAAAAAAGGGGACGGCCGAGACCGTCCCCTTAAGAGGAGCAAATTTACTCAGCAATCTGAGCCTGCAGCGCGTCCAGCAGCGCCTGAATGTCGCCGCCGGTCAGCGCGCTCTGCTGCGCGTTGATGACGCCCTGCTTCACGTCATTCCACTTGGCCTCGGCGGTCGGATAGAACTGAGCGCCGCCCAGAACGTCCAGCCAAGCCTCGAAGGACGGGTTGGCCTCAACCAGAGCGCCAACAGCGGAGTTGACGGCCGGGAGGAAGTCTTCCATGGAGACCCAGCCCACGTAGTTCGCCGGATCGTAGAAGAAGGTCAGGAACTTGCCGATGGCTTCGTTGCGGGCAGCCTGATCCGGATACGCCTCATCCTTGAACGCCATAATGCGGTCCATGACGCCAACGGAAGCGGAGACCTTGCCCTCGTTCGCCGGGATATTGGCCACGGCGTAGTTCACGTCGGTGTAGCCCTTCTGCGCGCAGTAGGACGGGACGGAGTTCGGAGCAATGACCATCGCCAGCTTGCCCGCGCCGAACATATCCTGCAGGTCATAACGGGTCTGGGTCGCCGGGTTCGGGTTGGTGTAGCCCTGCTCGATCAGGCCAAGCACGTACTTGATCGCCTCAACGTTCTCAGCGGAGTTGATGGTCCACTTGCCCTCGGCGTCGATGAAGCCGCCGCCGTTGCCCCAAGCATAGTACGCGAAGCAGGCCTGGCCTTCGTCGGTGGTCATGTCAACGCCCCACGGATAGACTTCGCCGCCGTAGAAGTCGACGATCGCCTGGCAGGCGTCCTCGAGCTCGGCCCAGGTGGTGGGCACTTCAATGCCGACCTCTTCGAAGATGTCAACATTGTAGTACAGCGCACGGGCAGAGGCCAGATCCGGCACAGCCCAGCACAC
>CAZACE010000133.1:0-5188 GCA_964483255.1 uncultured Oscillospiraceae bacterium | reverse complement strand
CAACCCGACTGACAAGCAGCCGCGCGCGACCATCGAGACCAAGGAAATGCAGTATGTCTACACCGATGGCGAGTTCTATTACTTCATGGATCCGGAAAGCTTCGAGCAGATTCCGCTGACCCTGGATCAGGTCGAGGAGGCCATCCAGTTCATGAAGGAAGAGACCATGGCGACCATCCGTTTCTTCAAGGGCAAGGCGTTCTCTGTTGACGCTCCGAACTTCGTTGTGCTCGAGGTCACCGACACCGAGCCGGGCTTCAAGGGCGATACCACCAGCAACACCACCAAGCCGGTGACCCTGGAGACCGGCTATCAGATCTCTGTCCCGCTGTTCATCAACATCGGCGACAAGATCCGCGTGGATACCCGCGACGGTTCCTATATGTCCCGCGCGTAATCCGCGATAAAAGCAGAAAGGCGGCCTGACCATGAGCAAGATGGGCGAGAAAGTGGCTTACCTCAAGGGTCTTGCGGAGGGCCTCGGCGTCAGCGCTGAGACCGAGCAGGGCAAGCTGATGACGGCCATGATCGATACGCTGGAGGCGTTTGCTGCGCAGCATGAGGAGACTCTCGAGGAGCTTCGCGAGCTGCAGGAGTATGTCGAAGAGATCGACAACGACTTGAGCGATATGGAAGATGCGCTGTTCTCCCTGGATGAAGACGATGAGGATGACGACTACGACGACTACGACGAGGATGATGACGATGACGACGATGAGGACGATGACGACGCCCTGATCGAATACGAGTGCCCGCATTGCGGCACGGTCATCTTCTTTGACGAAGAAGCCTTTGACATGGAAGAGGAACATCTGTGTCCGAACTGCAGCCGCAAGGTGTTTGAAGAGGACGAAAGTGACGAGGACGACGAGTAATCGCCGCCGAAGATAAGAAGTCATGAGGGGACTGATGCAGAAGGCGTGCGATCGCTGCGCTCTTCTGTTCAGCCCTTTTTTTCTTCTGGGAATATTTAAGAATCTGCGCGGGTACTGCCTGCCCGAAGACAGACAAAAGGATTGTATTATGAAAAAGATCATGTCGCTTCTGATTGTTGCCGCGCTGCTGTGCGCCGCTTTACCGGCGCTGGCGCAGGATATCCTGTATACAGGCTCGGTCAGCAAAACGATGAGCATACGAGAGAGCAAGTCCACGTCGGCCAGAAAGCTGGGCAGCGTGGAGGTGGGTGAAACGATCTGCGTGCTCAGCTACGGCGCGGAATGGACCAAGGTCGAAAAGGACGGCAAGACCGGCTATGTGCTCACCAAGAACGTGATCGATCTGGCGCTGGCACAGAGCTATGACGATATGGCCGAGGCGAAGTATCTGGGTGTGGCTTCCAAGGCGCTGACCATCCGCGAAAAGCAGAGTAAATCTGCACTGAAGATGCAGTCGCTGGAAGAGGGCGAAACGGTGTATATCCTTGAACTGGGCAAAGAGTGGCATCATGTCGTCAAGAACGGTATCAAGGGCTATGTGCTTGCCGATCCGGTTACGGGTCTTAAGGGCGTGAGCGACGATATCGCTGTGCCGGATGAATACGTGACCGCGCCGGCCTTTGAGGCGATCTATTCCGCGATGGCTGACGTCAATCTCTCCATCCGCCGCGACAAGGACGAAAACTCCCGCCTGATGGGCACGGTGTATGAGGACGAATATGTCGACGTCATGAGCACGGACGGCAAGTGGGCGCATGTGCGCAAGAAGGATGCGGAGGGCTATGTCCGTGCGGATCATCTGCGCTACTATAAGCGCTATGATCCGTATGGCCCGCTGATTCCGGGCGCTGTGTGGTATCCGTATGCCGCGCATGTGCTGGAGGATACGGTGATTTATGACGCGAAGACCGGAGAAGAGCTGCGTACAGTGACGCCGGGCTCAATCATGGTTGTCAGCGCCTTCGGCGAGGACATGTCTGTCACGCTGCCCTATGACCGCATTACCGGCCAGATCTATTCCACGGCGAATCTGGATCTGGAGTCGGTGAAGCTCTGGCCGGAGGCGCAGCCGGGCGATCTGATCTCGGTGTTTTCCACGTATTATGATCCTGCGCAGGATACGCAGGAGCGCATCGGCCGCCTGCACAACATCATGCAGGGCGTTGAGCGCCTGAACAACGTGATCATCCCCCAGGGCGAAAAATTTTACTTCAACGACTACTGCGCGCCGTATACGGCCTCCAACGGATACCTGGAAGGCCCGATCATCAATTACGTCTCCAGCGATAAGCTGGGCTACGGCGGCGGCATTTGCCAGGTTTCCACAACGCTCTACAATGCGATTCTGCAGATTCCCATTGAGGTCATCAAGCAGCAGGTGCATTCCTCCTATGGCATCGAGTACGCGCCGCTGGATTTTGACGCGGCGGTGGGCATGGGCAATATTGACCTGCGCCTGCGCAATGTGCTGCCTTATGATGTGCGTCTCGTGCTGCAGGCCCAAAACGGCGTGCTGACGGTGCTTGTGTACAGGGAGAGCTGATGAGAAACGCGATTTCTGCAGCTGCGGCGCTGCTGATGATACTGATGATGGTCATGACCGCACCGGTGGGCATGGCGCAGGAGAAGGAAAACGAGCAAGCGCTCTATTATGGCATAATCGGCAGGAAGATGACCGTATACCGCTGGGGCGACGACGATTCCACGCAGCTGGGCACGATTGAAGCCGGACGCGTGGTGGATGTGTATAACAAGGGACGCACGTGGACGCGCATCGACTTTGACGGCCGACAGGGCTATGTGCAGACCAAGTATATCGAGCGCGTGCAGCGCAAGGATCCGTTTCAGGGACCGATGCCCGGCACCAGCAAGCATGTGGCCGTGGGCTATGTGCTGCGGGATATGTCGTTCAAACCGGAGGGATACAAGTATCCGGTGAAGGTGAGCGAGGGATCATGGCTGTCCATCGAGCGCATCAAGAACGACCGCGCGTATTTCCCGTACAGGCGCGAGACGGAGGACGCGAGCGTCAGAACGGAAAACCTCAAAATCTATGATTTTGTGTCATGGGACGAGGCGCAGCCGGGCGATCTGCTCTATGCGTTCACGACGTTCTACACGACCAGCATGAATAAAGAGGGCAACTATGGCCGGCTGCATAACATTGCGCTGGCGGCCGAGCGCCTGACCGGCATCCGCGTGAAGGAAGGAGAGACATTCTCCTTCAACGCGATCTGCGGCCCGTATACCAAGGAAAATGGCTATCGCTCTGCGCCGATTCTCTCGGGTGAGAGCGAGATGGGCTACGGCGGCGGCGTATGTCAGGTCTGCTCGACGCTCTATAATATCTTCCTGCGCGTGCCGATGGTGATCGAGGAGATGAACTGGCATTCGCAGGGCGGCGTCAGCTATCTGCCGGCAGGCTTTGATGCGACGGTCGGCACAAACAGCGATCTGGTTGTGCGCAATATCCTGCCGTATACCTTGCGCATTGAGTTTGAGAGCCTGGATGGCGTGATGACGGCGTTCCTGTTCCGGGATTATGAGGAATGAGGCATACAGATGAAGGTACTGATTTCCAATGATGACGGCATCTTTGCGCCGGGTATTGCCGCGCTGGTGGATGCGTTTGACAAAGCGGGGCATGAGGTTTATGTCTGCGCGCCGGACAGCCAGCGCTCCGCAGCCAGCCACAGCCTGACCATCAGGAAGCCCCTGACGGTCAAAGAGGTTGAATTCCCCGGCGCCGCAAAGGCGTATGCCATCGGCGGCACCCCGGCGGACTGCGTGAAGCTGGGGCTGACGGTGCTGTGTCCGCAGGCCGAAGCGGTCGTCTCCGGCGTGAACAAGGGCTACAATGTCGGTACGGATATCCTCTATTCCGGCACGGTTGCCGCGGCGATGGAGGGCGCGATCTGCGGCCGTCCGGCTCTGGCGATTTCGCAGATGGAAAGCCGCGAGGATTTTTCCTGCGCGTCCGAACTGGCGGCAGGGATGTTTGCCCAAATGATGCAGAATCCGCTCCCGCCGCTGTCCGTGCTCAATGTCAATTATCCAAAGGACGATGAGATCATGGGCGTTGTGACGGCTGCGATGGGCCAGCTGCATTACGTGGAAACCTATTATCCTACCGTGCATGACGGCGAGGCGGCTTATATCCTGCGCGGGCAGGTGGAAGGCGGGCGCAGGCAGAGCGACGATTATGAAAAGCTCTGTGAGGGCTATGCGACGGTGACGGTGCTGCATTATGATATGACGGATATATCATCCACAAATGCCTGGAAAGCGCTGGTTTGAGCGAGAAAAAAGAAAATGATGCAAGAAGTTGAAAACTTCTTGCATTTTTTGCTTTCGTTTGATACAATGGAGATAGAATATGCAGAATAATCCGCTTCAGGAGGTCGATAAATCGTATGCAGGATATGCAGGACATGATGCGCCGACTCAATCAGTCCGGTAAGCGCCTGAGCAAGGGCCACCGCAAGATTGCCGAGTACATCGTGGAGCATTATGACAAGGCGGTTTTCATGACCGCATCCAAGCTGGGCGAGAAGGTTGGCGTGAGCGAATCGACGGTTGTGCGCTTTGCCTCTGCGATGGGCTATGAAGGCTATCCGCAGCTGCAGCGCGCGCTGCAGGAGCTTGTTCGCCATTGGCTGACTGCTGTGCAGCGCTTTGAGATGGCGACCGACATCAACCAGAGCGAAGTGCTGCGTACGGTTCTGCATGCCGATATGCAGAATATCCGCACGACGACGGAAGAGATTGACGCAGCTGCGTTCGACGAGGTTGTCGACAAGATTATCGCCGCGCGCCATATCTACGTCATGGGCCTTCGCTCTGCGGCGCCGATCGCGCAGTTCCTGGCCTATTACCTCAACTTCATTTTTGACAATGTCCGCATCGTCTCCGAGGCGAGCGGCGATGTCTTTGAGCAGATCAGCCGAATCAACGAGACCGACCTGCTCTTTGGCATCAGCTTCCCGCGCTATTCCACGCGTACGCTTGAGGCGATGAGTTTTGCCAAGGCGCGCGGCGCGCAGGTGGTTGGCCTGACCGACGGCCCGATGTCCCCGATCTGTGCGGCGAGCACCGTCTGCCTCACCGCCAGAACGGATATGGCGTCCTTCGTGGATTCCATGGCGGCACCGCTGTCCGTCATCAATGCGCTGATCGTTGCGCTGGGTCTGCGCCGCAAGGAAGAGCTGAGCGAGCATTTCCGTCTGATGGAAGGAATCTGGGATGAATACAGG
>CAZACE010000132.1:0-5219 GCA_964483255.1 uncultured Oscillospiraceae bacterium | reverse complement strand
ATCCGCGAGGATTGGCGCAATCGCATGGACGATCTGCGCACCCTGGGCTACGAGCATATGTGATTTTTGAGCGCGGAGGGAAGCCTTCGCGCTTTTTGCATGTATAATCCCCAAAGAATCATTCCGTAGGCGCGAAGCGAAGAAGGGGTTCGGACTGAAATCCATCAGGCGGGTTTTAGGGCGGCAGCCCTGACGTTCCTTTCCCGACTCACCCGACTCAACGGAGCGTTCATTGCTTTTTTGCCATATAGGCGCTATCATGGAAGGCAGAGGAGGCGAAAGAACATGGATGCAAACAAAACCGGCGCGCTGATCCGGAAACTGCGCATGGAAAAGGGCATGACCCAGCGGGAGCTGGCAGGGCGGCTGTGCGTAAGCGAGCAGGCCGTTTCTAAATGGGAACGTGCGCTGGGCTGCCCGGATGTGTCGCTGCTAAGAAGCCTGGCTGGCGTGCTGGACGTGGATGTGCGCAGCCTTCTTGCCGGAGAGAGAAACGAGAGCATCCGGGATGGAGGCAATATGAAAAGGATTCAGTTTTATGCGTGCTCCGCCTGCGGCAATGTGATCACGGCAACTGGGAATGCACAGATCTCCTGCTGCGGGCGACAGCTTGAGGCGATGAAGCTGCAGCCCTGCGACGAGGCGCATGCCATTCGCCTTACACCCATGGACGGCGAAATGCATATCGCATTTGACCATGGCATGGAGAAGGCGCATCATATCCGGTTTATCGCCATTGCCGGTTATGACCGCGTGCTGCTGGTCAGGCTTTATCCCGAGCAGGGCAGCGAAACGCGCGCGCCGTATCTGCCGCGGGCGACATATTATATCGGCTGCAGCCGGGATGGCCTGTTCACATTTAAATCGTAATAATTTCAAAAAACGGCAAGAAATCCCTCCTGTCATTCGTCTTATGATTAAAGACGAAACGGGAGGGGTTTTCGTTATGAAGAAGGGAATTGCAGTGCTGCTGGCTTTGCTGCTGTGTATGCTTGCATGCTGCGCACTGGCGGATGATTTGGGAGAGGCCGTCATCGACGGAAGAAACGGTTATAAGGTGCATCTGCGCGAGGAACCAAGCACTGATTCGGCGTCGCTTGGCCTGTTTTTTACGGGTACGACCGTGTCGCTGAGGGCTGAGCCGGATGACGGATGGGTCAAGGTCAAGATTGGCCGCGAACGCGGATATATCAAAGAGGAATACCTCAAGACCGGCGCTGCGGCGGAGCGCGTCACGCCGAGGTTCTGGTCAGGCACGGTCAGCGCGACAAAATACGCCAGAATGCGCAAGGACCCGTCTACGGAATATCAGTTTATCCGCAATGTAAACGACGGTGAGAACCTGACCATCATGGGCGAGACGGACGAGGGCTGGTACTATGTGCTCTACAAGGGTGATAAGGGCTTTATCAGCAAGAATCTGATCTATACCCGCGGCTCGGCGGGCGGCGTTGTGAATGACGCAAAGGATGATTACGTTTATACGCCTGTGGTTACGCCTGCGCCTGTGAAGACGTGGAAAACGGCATACCGTGAATATGTTCTTGCCAATTATCAAGAACTGATGACCTATGCATTAATTTACGTGGATGCCGACAGCGTCCCGGAGTTGGTCATTCATACGGGCGCAGAAGCAGGCGGCTGCCAGATTCTCACCTGGCATAACGGCATCATGGATGTTTTACAGACCAGAAGACTGAACTTCACCTATCGCCAGCAGGAGAATCTGTTGTGCAATTCCGATGGACATATGGGTTATTACTATGATGCCGTCTATGAAATCCGTAATGGACAATGGATGATGCTTGCTTACGGTTCGTACGATAACCCCGAAGGCTGGGACGAAGTCCAGCAGCGTTACGTCTGCAATAACTATACTTTCAATGGAAATGCGCTTAGCGAGGCGGACTATCTGCGTGCACTCGATAGGGTCTATCCGCGCTCCGGCGCCAGACAAGCGAATAATAGGGTTGATCTGCCCGGCATCATTACGCTCCTTCGTGAATGACGCTCATACTCATGCATCACATCTTTCTCCAAAAACATGAAAGCCAGTCCCTTTCGGAACTGGCTTTTTGCAATCATTCGGTTATGCGCCGCGAAGCGAAGCAGGGGTCTGGGGACTGGTCCCCAGGCAGGTTTTAGGGCGGCAGCCCTAACGTTTCCTCATCCCACGTTCTTCCTGCAATCCTCGCATGCCCCGCCGCAGCTCCTGGCCGCGGCCTCGTCCTGGGCGATGAGCAGCTCCTGCTGCTGACGCTTCTTGATGGCGTCGCCAGCGACGGCGAGCATCAGACGGATGCGGTTTTCCTGGTTGACCTTCGTGGCCGAGAGGTCGTAGTCGATGGGTACGATGTTGATGCCCGGATGCACCTGCGTGAGGCGGCGGATCATGCCCTTGCCTGCAATGTGGTTGGGCAGACAGCCAAAGGGCTGTGCGCAGATGATGTTCTCGTAGCCGTTTTCGGCCAACTCAAGCATCTCGGCGGTCAGCAGCCAGCCTTCTCCCATCTTGCAGCCATAGCCGATCACGTCACGAACCAGCGACTTCGTGTGCTCAAACGGAGAGGGCGGCACGAAATCGGGGCAGGTGGAGATGGACTCAATGAGCATCTTTTCCATATTCTGCACGTAACGCTTGAGGAAGGTGCAGAAGATCTTCTTGAACGGATTGCCGCCGTAGAGATCGATATCCTGAATGCGGTTGTCGATCTTAAAGAGGATGAAGCCCATCACGCCGGGGAGCATGTATTCGCAGTCCTGTGTGCGCAGGAACTCCTCCAGGCGGTTGTTGCCTAGCGGAGAATACTTGACGTAAATCTCGCCGACGATGCCCACACGCGTCTTCTTCTCGCTGCTGTGCTTAATCGCCGCAAAGTCCGCGACAATCTTATCCATGTTCGCGCGGATTTCCTTCTGAGAGAGGCCCTTGTTTGCGTTGAACTGAGCAATCAGCTCGTCGTTCCAGCGTTCAATCAGCGCGTCGGTTTCGCCTGCGTGGTATTCGTAGGGGCGGATCTGGTTGGCAACGTGCATGATGCAGTCGCCATAGACCAGGGAGGAAACGACCTGACGGATCAGAGGCAGGGTCAGCGTGAAGCCGGAGCATTTTTCCAGTCCGCTCAGGTTGACAGAGATCACCGGGATATGCTCAAGGCCGGCTTTTTTGAGTGCCTTGCGCAGAAGGAAGATGTAGTTGCTGGCGCGGCAGCCGCCGCCGGTCTGCGTGATGGCGAGGGCGACCTTGTTCAGATCGTACTTGCCGGAATGCAGCGCATCCAGAAACTGGCCGATGACCAGCAGCGCCGGAACACAGGTATCATTGTGAACGTACTTGAGGCCTTCGGCCATGACGCCGGGGCCGTCGTTCTTGAGAATCTCCACGTTGTAGCCGTTGAGATGGAAAACCTTTTCCATCAGCGAAAAGTGGAAATCCAGCATGTTCGGCGCGAGGATCGTGTAGCCGGCCTCGCGCATTTCTTTCGTGAATTCAACGTGCTTGGCTGACATGGCTTACACCTCCTTCGCGTTTTCCAGCGCCTGCTGCTGATCAATCGCTGCAAAGAGCGAACGCAGGCGGATACGCACCGCGCCGAGGTTGGTGATCTCGTCGATCTTGATTTGTGTATAGATCTTTCCGTTTTCCTCGAGGATGTCGCGCACCTCGTCGGTGGTGATCGCATCCACGCCGCAGCCGAAGGACACCAGTTGAACGAGGTTCATGTCCCTCTGTGTGGTGATGTAGCGCGCACTGGCGTACAGGCGGGAGTGATAGGTCCACTGGTTGAGCACGCCGACGGGCTCTTTCTTCATGTGATGGGAGAGGGAATCCTCGGTGATCACCGCTGCGCCGAAGCCTGCAATCAGCTTGTCGATGCCGTGGTTGATCTCCGGATCGACGTGATACGGGCGGCCAATGAGCACAATGATGCGGCGACCTTCCTTGCGCGCGGTTTCGATCATCTCTTCGCCCTTTTGGCGGATATCGGACATGTAGGCCTCGTAAGCTGCATAGGCGGCGTCGCTGGCCTCACGCACCTCGCGCGAATTGATGTCCGGGAAGTGCTTTTGCAGGATGGCGGTGATCTTCTTCGGGAATTCCTTGCGGCGGTCGATGCCCACGTAGTCGTGGATGAAATCGATCTCAGCCACCTGCGGCATGTTCGCGGAGATGACTTCTGGATAATACGCGACGACCGGGCAGTTATAGTGGTTGTCGCCCAGGCCCTCGTCCAGGTTGTAGCTCATGCAGGGATAGAAGATATGCTTTACTCCCTTGCGAATCAGCCAGTCAACGTGACCGTGCATCAGCTTGGCCGGGAAGCAGACGGTATCCGAGGGAATCGTCGCTTGGCCGGCGATGTAGAGCTTGCGGGAGGAGAAGGGGGATGCGACCACATCAAAGCCGAGCTTCGTGAAGAAGGCATGCCAGAAAGGCAGCAGCTCGTACATGTTCAGGCCCAACGGCAGGCCGATTTGACCGCGCGGCGCGTTTTCGTTTCGCGCGTCCATGAGCGCCTTCAATTTTTCCTGCTTGTAGGTGTACAGGTTCAGGGGGCTTACGGCCTTGCTGCCGACAACGGGCTTGTCGCAGCGGTTGCCGCTGATGTAGCGGCGCTTGCCGCCGAAATGATTGATGGTGAGGCTGCAGTGGTTCTCACAGCCATTGCAGCGCGTGTGTGTCACTTCATTGTCGAAGGCTTTAAGTGCCTCAAGGCTGAGCACCGTGCTCTCGCCAGGGATCAGCCTGCGCTGCTCTTTGGCATAGAGCGCAGCGCCGTAAGCGCCCATCAGACCCGCGATATCCGGGCGAACAACGGCTACCTGCAGCTCGTTTTCAAATGCGCGAAGCACCGCGTCGTTGAGGAATGTGCCGCCCTGCACGACGATGTGCTTTCCCAGTTCCTGCGCGCCAGAGCAGCGGATGACCTTGTAGAGTGCGTTTTTGACCACGGAGATGGACAGGCCGGCGGAGATATCAGTGACCTGCGCGCCGTCTTTCTGCGCCTGCTTCACGGAGGAATTCATGAATACCGTGCAGCGGGAGCCAAGGTCGACCGGCTTGCGCGCGGCAAGTCCGAGCTGGGAGAATTCTGCAATGTCGTAGCCAAGTGCGTTGGCGAATGTCTGCAGGAAAGAGCCGCAGCCGGAGGAGCAGGCTTCATTGAGGAAGATGTTGTCGATCACGCCGTTGTGAATCTTGAAGCACTTGATATCCT
>CAZACE010000131.1:0-5256 GCA_964483255.1 uncultured Oscillospiraceae bacterium | reverse complement strand
TAGAAGCCCTCCAGCGTCACACCCGTCACTTCGCCCGCAGGCAGCAGGGAGACCGTATCTCCCTTCGCGCCATGAAGCACAGCCTCGCCGCACACGCGCGCGATGCGCACCTGCTCATCCAGGATTTCGGCCATGACGCCATGGCGATATGCGCGCACAAGCAGCATCAGATTTGCCATCGCATGATCCATCCGCCCGCCCAGCGCACCCAGAATGGTGATCCTCTGCGCGCCGCGCGCAATCGCCGCATCCAGCGCATGCACGCCATCGGTATCGTCCTTCTCGCAGGGCAGGCGCTCAATCTGCGTATGCGACGCCATGCGCTCAAGCACAACCCTGTCCACGGAATCCATATCGCCCAGCAGCAGATCCGGCATCAAACCGATATTACAAAACGCCTCCAGTCCCCTGTCCGCCGCGATGGTCAGATCTGCCTGACGCATGCAGCTTTCA
Organism: uncultured Oscillospiraceae bacterium; assembly: GCA_964483255.1. Classification (GTDB taxonomy): domain Bacteria; phylum Bacillota; class Clostridia; order Christensenellales; family Aristaeellaceae; genus Ventricola. The sequence continues at coordinate 4,803 of CAZACE010000131.1, read as the reverse complement.
AGCAGCGCCCTGCCCGGCGCGTCGCCGCCCAGCACGATCAGTGCGTTCATCGATTCCCCTCCAAACCGCAGATCGTGCGAACGACGGCTTCGGGATCGGCCGCAGCAAAAATGCCCGTACCCATCACCAGCACATCCGCGCCTGCCTCCACCACGCGATCGGCGTTATCCATCTTGACGCCGCCGTCGACGGCGATAAGGATATCGCGTCCGGTCTTCCCGATCATATCGCGGATGACGGACACCTTGCCCAGGCAATACTCTCTGAGCTTCTGGCCGCCAAAGCCCGGCTCCACGGTCATCACCAGCACCAGATCGACATACGGCAGCAGATGCTTGATTCGATCCGGCGGCGTATGCGGATTGAGACTGATGCCCGCTTTGAGCCCGTTTTCTCTGATCTTATCGATCACATACCTCGGCTCATCGTCAGCCTCCACATGAATGGTGATCATATCCGCGCCTGCCTTGGTATAGGTATCGATGTAGTCCATCGGATTGGTGAACATCAGATGCACATCCAGAAACAGGTCGGTCTTTTTTCGGATAGCGCGTACGAAATCCGGACCAAAGCTGATATTTGGCGTAAAATGGCCGTCCATGTTATCCAGATGCAGCCATTTAAGACCCAATCGCTCTACCAGCTCAATCTCTTCGCCCAGACGCATCAGATCTGCGCCGAGCACAGAGGGAGAAATGATCGTCATACGTAACGTCCTTTCCAGTTCTCTTTGACCTCAGCAAGCAATTCCCTGTATCTCTGCCAGCGCACGGCGCTGAGCCTTCCTCCGTCAACCGCCGCGTGCACAGCGCAGCCCGGTTCCCTGTCATGCAGGCAGGGCTGAAAACGGCAGCCGCCGGCAAGTTCATTGTATTCTGGATACATCTGCGCAAAATCCTGCGGATCCACGCCGTCCTCGATCTCAAGCAGGCTGAAGCCCGGCGTATCGAGCACAAGCATGCCGTCCACAGCCATCATTTCCGATCGGCGGGTTGTATGCCTGCCGCGCTCGGTCTTCCGGCTCAGTCCGCCGGTTTCCAGCGCCAGACCGAAAATGGCGTTGAGCAGCGAGCTCTTACCCACGGCACTCTGTCCGGCCAGGCAGGTTACTTTACCGCGCATCGCCTCGCGCAGGGTTTCTACGCCCTCGCCGGTCAGCGCGCTGGCGGCAAACACGCGCAGCTGCGTGCCCGCGTATTCCTTGCGGATGGACGCAGCCAGCTCGTCGCCCAGGTCAATCTTGTTGACACAGATTGCCGGGGTCATATTGCCCTTCGCCGCGCGCAGGATCAGCTTATCGATGAGCAGCATATCCGGATGCGGCACGCTGGCCACAACCAGCATGAGCATATCGCAGTTGGCCACGCTCGGACGCAGCATCACGCTCTTGCGGGGCAGGATTTCCTCCAGCCAACCGTTATCGTCCCCTTCGCCGGGTGTGAACCGCACGCGGTCGCCGACCATTGGCGTAAGCTTCTGATGGCGCAGCTTCTTCTGCGCGCGCAGCGTGTATTCCTGTCCGTCCTCATCGCACAGCACCGTGTAAAAGCTGCCGATGCCCCGCATAATGCTTCCAGTCATGCTTTCTCCATTTCTTATTGCAGAATGGCCGTCGCTTCACTCTTGAAGCCGCCGTCCAGATACACGCGCCAGGTTTTCACGCCGCTCTGCTCGCTGCGAAGCAGCACATCCAGCGTCACTTCGCCGGGCTCGCTATGCATGGCGGAGTACATATCGCTCTCCTTGCCATCCTCGCCTACCAGCGTCACGCGCACATTCACACCCTCGCGCGGCACCTGCACGGTGACCTTCACAGAGGCGGTGAACCTGCGCTTGTCGTAATAGCCCACGCTCATCTCCACCACGCTGCCGGGGAGCACCTGTTCAAAGCGCTCCGGCGTCTGAGAGAGCACCACGCCGTCCTGTCTGGCATCCGCCACATTTTCATAGGTGATCATGCCGCAGGCAAGGCCCAGCAACTGGATGCGCGCAAGCGCCTCTTCCTCGCGCTGCCCCGCCAGTTCCGGCACGACCACACAGCCGCCGGATACAGTCAGATTGACCGTGGATCCAATTCCCGCACTCATGCCCGTCTCGGGCTGCTGAGCAACGACAGTGCCGGCCAGCTGATCGCTGGGTACGACTGTGATTTCGCCCGGAACGAAGCCCTGCGCAATCACCGCAGCAATCGCCTCATCCTGCGCAAGACCCGTAAAACGCTGCACGGTGAGCATATCGCTGCCAAGAGAGATGGTGACAAACACCGTCTCTCCCCTGCTCACGCGATCGCCTGCCCTTGGGATCTGCTGGCTGACAAAGCCTTCCATCACATCGCTGTATCCGTAATCTACCTGCCCGACGAGCTTTGCGCTGGTAATCAGGCGCTGCGCCGTCGCCTCGTTCACGCCGGTGAGATCCGGCATGCGTGTGAAGACAAACAGCGCCCGATACACACTCACGCCGCCAAAGATAAGCAGCAGCGCAATCAGCACGGCGGCAGCAATCAGCATCACTTTGCCATTCTCCCGACGGCCTCTGGAAGCACGGATTTCCGCAATCTTCTGGACAGGGCGCTCCATCAGGAGTTTCTGCTCCATGAATTCGCCGTCCGGATGGCGCAGCGCGCGTCTGAGGTCGCGGATCATGGAATCTGCGCTCTGATAGCGGTCGCGCGGCTCTTTTTGGAGCGTGCGCTCCATGATCAGCTCGATCGCGCGCGAAACATCCGCCTCTTCCCTGACAGGCTTGGGCGTCTCCATCAGATGCATCATAGCGACGGAAACCGCCGTCTCGCCCTCAAAGGGCACATGACCGGTGAGCATCTCGTAGAGGATGATGCCCACAGAATACAGATCGCTTGCGCTGGTGGCCCGCATGCCCTTGGCCTGCTCGGGCGAGAAATAATGCACCGAGCCCATGACGTTGCCGTCCGAGGTGAGCGTCTTGGTATCGGCCAGGCCGGCGATGCCGAAGTCGGTGATCTTCACCTGACCATTTCTTGTGATCATCACATTCTGGGATTTGACATCCCTGTGGACGATGCCGCGCTGATGCGCATGGGAAAGCGCAGCGAGGATGCTCAGCGCGCAGTGCACCGCCTCCTCCTGCTCCATTCTGCCGTTTTCGTTGATCAGATCCTTGAGCGTCTGTCCATCGACATACTCAAAGGCAATATACGATATGCCGCTGATAAACCCGGAGTCGATCGAATTGACGATATTGGGATGATTCAGCTTTTTATTGACTTCTGCTTCGCGCTTGAAGCGCTCCTTATATTCGGGATCGTCCTCATATTCCTCGCGCAGCACCTTGAGCGCCACCGTCTGATGGCTCTTCATGTCAAATGCGCGGTAGACGATCGCCATACCGCCGCGTCCGATGATATCCTCCACGCGGAACCGGCGGCTGATGATTTTGCCAATCAGTCTCGATTCCACGTTTAACCCTCCTCGCTGCGGCACAGAATCAGTGTCACGTTATCCCTTCCGCCGGCGGCAAGCGCCATCTTGAGCAGCGTATCCGCCATTTCCTCCAGATCCTGCGTGCTGCCAAGCACGCGCGAGATCTCATCGTCGGAAACCATGGAGCTCAGACCATCCGTGCAAAGCAGCCAAAGATCGTCCTTTTCTATATCTGCCGCCAGAAGATCGGGCGCATTTTCCCCCTGAGTGCCCAGCGCGCGGGTAATGATATTGCGGCGGGGATGATTGCGCGCCTCCTCGCGGGAGATGATGCCCGCACGCACAAGCTCCTCCACCAGGGAGTGATCCTGCGTGATCTGCTCCAGCTCACCATGCCGGAAACGATAGATACGGCTGTCGCCGACGTGTGCGATATACATGTAATGACCGCCGCGCCACATAGCGGAAATCGTCGTGCCCATGCCCGAGCAGGTCTTATTCTCTTGGGCGCATGCATAAATCGCCTCATGCGCCGCCACAACCGCCTCGCGCAGCACGGCAATACTGGCGATTTCATGCGTCTTGGTCATGCGCTTCATGGCGTCAATCGCCATCGCGCTGGCCACTTCGCCCGCAAGATGGCCGCCCATGCCGTCAGCAACGACATAAATTCCCTGCTTTTCATTCAGCCAGGCCGCATCCTCGTTCTGCTTGCGCACCCTGCCGACGTCTGTTCTCAGCGCTGCGGTCACAATCACAACTCCTTCTTTGGGGAACACCGTTCTTGGGGCTGCCGCCCCAAACCCCGCCTGAGGGATTTCATCCCTCAGACTCCCGATTTCGCTTCGCGGCGGCTTAAAGCCGCAACCATATCAACCTTCCCTCCATGGGGAAGGTGGGCGGCGTTAGCCGTGACGGATGAGGTCCCGCCCCGCAGGGCGGCAAATCTTATCAGCCGTTTTCTTTGAGATAGCGTCTGCGCAGCTGGCCGCACGCGCCCTCGATATCGTCGCCCATCTCGCGCCTTCTGGTGACGGAGATGTTCTTCTGCTCGAGCACTTTCTTAAAGGCGTCCACCTCGCGCTCATTCACGCCGGTGAGACCTCTTTCGGGCACAGCATTGAGCGGAATGAGGTTCACATGGCACTGCATGCCGCGAAGCTTTCCTGCGAGCTCTGCCGCCTGCTCAGGCGACGCGTTCACGCCATGCACCAGCGCATACTCGAAGATCACGCGGCGGCCCGTCTTTTCAATATAATAGCGGCAGGCTGCAAGCACCTCGTCCATCGAGTATTTATTGGCGATCGGCATGGTCTGGCGGCGGATCTCGTCGTTTGGCGCATGCAGCGAAAGCGACAGCGTCACCGGCAGGTCCTCCTCGGCGAAGCGCAGCATCTGCGGC
>CAZACE010000130.1:0-5332 GCA_964483255.1 uncultured Oscillospiraceae bacterium | reverse complement strand
GGGGCCACCCCCGCGTCCACTTAAATCTCGTCGGCCTGCGGCTGTATGAGCACGACGCCCTGAGGCACAGCTTCTTTGGTGATCTCCAGCGCGCTGACCGGCTGCGCATCCTGCGCGCCCATGAGCGTGAGGAAATCGCCGACCTTGGCGATGGGATACGGGCAGTGCGCGGTTTTGACGTGCATGGGGATCACGCAGCGGGGCTTGGCAGCCTCGATAATCGCCTTCGCGCCCTCGGCATCCACGGTATAGGTACCGCCCACGGGGATCATCATCACGTCCACGCCTGCGATCTCCTCCAGCACATCCGCGTCCGGCATGCAGCCCTGATCGCCCATGTGCACGATTTTAAGGCCATCGACGCCGAAGATGCGGATAAAGTTCGCGCCGCGCTTGGCGCCCTGCGCATCGTCATGCCAGGAATTCACAGCACGCGCGGTAATACCGCTCACACTCGCCAGCTCGCCGCCGCGGGCAATCACGGGATTTCCCACGATCATGCCCGTCTCATTGTGATCGTGATGCTCGTGGCTCATCGTGATCAGATCCGCCTTAATCGGAATCATCTCAATGCCCACACTCTCGTCGTACGGGTCAGTAATCACGACGGTGCCATCCTGCGCCGTCAGCCGGAAGCACGCATGTCCGATCCATTCAATCTTCATGGCTCAATCCCTCCTGCATATCGCACCAGTCTTTAAGCACGGCTCCCGCAGTCCGAAAGCCGCTTACATCCCCCTGTCGCTGCATCACGGCCGCCTGCGCGCAGAGCGCATCCAGCCCGTCTGTTACGCGATCCTGCCACGTAAGCCGCAGCGTATCGATAATCAGCTGCCTCCCGTCCTTGGAAAGCGGCAGAATCGGCTTTTTCAGCCACCGAGCAGAGAGCGCCTGCACGCGGCAACGCAGGCCGTCCCAGTCGATTTCGCAGCCGCCTTCGCAGACGATTTCCGCAAGCAGCGCATCCGTTGGCGTGATCTCAAGCAGGTTGTCCCGCTCGCGGCAGGCAAACCCGGCTTCCGTAAGCGCCGCAAGCAGCCGCGCCTTCGCCGTGTCATCCTCGCAGCGGCGGATTGCGTCGCTGAGCAGCAGCGCGCCGCGCTCGGGAAAGCGCACAAATCCTCGCCCTCCAGCCGCAAGCAGCGCCGTGCGCGCGCGGTCGCGCAGCGCAAGCGCCGTTATACGCGCCATGTAATTTCCATCTTGGCGCGCGAGGTAATTTCGCCGCCCATGTATACGTCGTAATCCAGCGCGAGCACGCCGCCCTTGTCATCCTTGATAATGTCCACGCTGCGCGTATCCACCGCGACGGGAATCTCGCCGTAGATCGTCACATAGCTCGAGGCGGCCTTCTGCCCCGGCAGAAACGTGAGCACGCTGGAAACCATGCCCTTGCGCTGCATGCGCGCGCGGTTTTCCTTCGCGCTTCTGCCCGGCTTCATCGTCAGGATGATGTGTGACCTTTCCTCGTCCTGCACATCGTCGTATTCCAGCACGATCTCGTTATCGCTTTCCTTCACAATGCCGGAGCGCGCATTCCTGATCTCATGCACATCGCCGTCAGGCTCCGTCAGGCGCGATACGACGCGCAGGCGAACCTTCCTTTCCTCACTCATGCGCATCCTCCTTCCCCGTCGGGATCACATCCAGCAGCATGCACAGCGCAATCAGGCACAGCGCAAACGCATAAACCATCGGCAGGAGCACCTCTTCCGTCATCGGATAGCAAGAACCCGCCGCCGTGGCAAAGAGCACAAGGCACGCCGGTATGCGCAGTTTCCCTTCGGCGAGAATTGCGTACAGGCACAGCACGTCCACAGCCAGCCATGCGCCGCTGGTCACGCCCGGGCAGACGATCAGTGCGCCCAGCGCAAGCACCAGCGCGCGGTGCAGCGCGGTCTTTCCCTCTCCGCGGGAGAGGAGCGCGCAAAGGCCCGCATAGGCGGCAAGACCGGCCCAGGCAAAGCCGCGCATGACGATTTCAAAATGCGCCTGCGTGTAGTGTTCCTGCGCGTTCGTTACAGCATCAAGCGCCGGCAGGTGGCGCAGCGTCGCCGCATACTGCGGCATTTCCTCAAGAGCAGCGCGCGGAATCAGATTCGCAATGCCTGGCGCGCCGGAGGCATATACCGGCGTGCCCAGCACAGCGCCGAGCAGGCTGAGGGCCGCATCGCTTGCCGCCATGCCGCCAAGCACAGCCGGAATGCAGGCCGCAAGCATCATGCCCGCGATCACGGCGATCTGGCGTTTCCAGTTCTTGCTGTCGATCATCACGGGCAGCGCCAGCAGCGCAGCGCCGCACAGCGCGCACGCCGCGCCGAAGCATACGGCAGCCGGGATTTCCTTCGGCTTTTCGCAATCATAGCGCAGCACAAGCGCCAGAGCAAGGAGCGCAACCGCCGCAGCCTCGACAAGTGCGCTGCAGGCCGCATTCATGAAGCCCTGCGGCAGGATCATGCACAGCGCAAGCAGTACCTCGGCGCGAATGCCCAGGCCGCGCCTGTCCGCCGCACGGGTGATCAGCAGCGCCGTCACCATATAGCAGCCGATGGCAAAGAGCTTGAGCAAATACATATCATAGACCGGGCCGCGCGTGATCAGATAGATAAGCGCCTTCGCCGGGGCGGAAAGATACGTCTTCGCCTGCATGCCTGCAGAAAATCCCGCGTCAAATTCGCGCACCAGCGGCTGCAGGACATTTACATAGAAATACGATTTCTGGTTGATCGCAATGAGCAGGATGAACATGCCCGCCGTGAGGATCACCTGGCGCAGCACCGTGCGGGAAAAGCGCACATGCCCAAGCATCGCGCAAAGCATCAGGATTGCGGCATGCACAGCCGCGCTCATCGCGATAAACAGCGCGCGATTGCTCCATCCGCCGATATCATTGAGATTATGCAGCGGACCGGAAGAGACATTATACACAGCCAGAAGTCCCGCCAGCAGCACCGCCAGCAGCGCAGAGAACACGAGGCGATGCCTGGTCAGGAAGCGATCGACACGATCGGCAGTCTGACCTAAATGAAACAGAATCTTGCCCATCATCATGCCGCGCCTCCCTTCCTCAAAAACGCGCGGTTTCCGCGCATGCGCGCAAGTATATCGCGCGAGACGATCACCAGCGCCGCGAGCATCATCAGCGCAAGCACGCGCTCATCAATCGGCCTCTGGCGCATCAGATAGGGCACATAGCTCATAAACGACGCGCCGACGACCAGCAGCGGCATGAACCTGCGGCGCGGGAATTTGACCGCATAGAGGATGGCGAGCATATCCGCCAGATAGAAATAGCGCTCATGAATCTTGGGCATCACAAACGGCAGGAAAATGGCAAAAAACAGCGCCAGCTCCAGCGTCATGTCCGGCGTGATCTCCTTCCAATGCATCAGCCAGTAGATGACCACAATCAGCGTCAGCACCACGCAGGCATACAGTGCCGCATTCTGCAGATCCGGGAAGAGATCGGGATTCAGATACCCGTTGAGCCCCTTGCCGTCGATGCCCTCAATATAGCGCATCCATGTGTATTCCTGACTGCTGGCAAACTCAAGCATCGGGAAGAAGAGATAGAGGTTGGGCGCGTTGTAGGTCAGGCGGTCATAATACTGGCCCATCGACTGATTGGCATAGACGCTCAATGCGTCGATGAACGGCCTTCCGGCGATCAGCGCCGGAATCAGCGTGACGATGTATGCCGCGAAGAACGCAGCGGCATGCCGCCAGTCAAACTTCTTATGCAGCAGACCAAAGAGCACCACCGGGAAGAAGAAGATCGTCTGCAGCTTGAAGGCGAACGACACAGACAGGAAAATCGCCGAACGCATGGGCCTGTCCGTTTCCAGCATATACAAGCTCATTACCACCAGGAACGCATATACCGAGTCGCACTGGCCCCAGCATGCGCCGTCCAGCAGCGTCGTGGGCAACACAAGCATGGTAAGCAGCACGGGCAGCTTCGCCTTCTCCCCGCCATAAACGCCCGCGGCGCGCATCATCGCCAGGGCCAGCAGGTAATCGAAAATCACCGTCACATACTTGATCAGATACAGATCGTGCAGCGAGGATTTGGAGATAAGCAGCAGCGCATACTGATAGAGCAGGTTGTAATCGCCCACGTTCTCAGCCAGCAGCCCAAAGCCGCCCTCGCGGAACATATCCACCCATTTGCTCAGAAAGGACGTGTAATCCGCCGTCACATAATCGAGCATGCTCACGCGCGCGATCATCGCAATCGCGGCAAACACGCCGGCAAAGCCAAGCGTGCGCATTTCCGGCTTCTCAAGCCATGCATACCCCGCCAGCATCCCGCCATAGACGAGCGCAAACAGCGCCGCCAGCTTCATCGTCTGTACGGCCGTTCCGGCATAGGTCAGCGTCGCGCCCATCTGCACAAACAGCACGGCGCACATCGCCAGCGTCATGCCGCCCACAGCCATCGGGCTGCTCAGTTTCTTGTTTTTCATATTTCATACTCCTTGGCGATCAAAGGAAATCGCGCTCAGTACATAGTTTCATCGATTTTATCATTATATCATATTTCCCTTGACAGCTCAATGTCTGCTTGCGCGCAAATCTGGCATGGTCATAAAGTTCCAAACTGGCACTTTACTCCACGCCAGTTCGTGCTATAATGGCTTCATCAAAGCAACCGCATCCATGGGATGCACGCAAGGAGGGCTTCACCATGGCAAACAGCCGCAACAAAACCTTCAAAATCTGCTTCATCGGCCTGATGGCGGCCATTGTCTTCGTCGTCAATTATTTCCGCATTCCCTTCATGGGCACCCAGCTGCACATGACCAATGCGCTGTGCGTGCTCTGCGGCCTGCTCTTTGGCCCGGGCGCGGGCTTTCTGGCGGCGGGCATCGGCTCCGGCCTGTATGATATCGTCGCCGGCTGGGGCGCCGAATGCATCATCACATTCATCAACAAGGGCGCTATCGCCCTCGTCGCCGGCCTGATCGGCTATCACGCCGCCCGCCGCGACACCCCCTCCGCTGCCGATCACGCGAAGATCATCATTGGCTCCGTTCTCGGCGCGCTGACCTACGTCGCCCTCTACATGCTCAAGACCTTCATCGCCGGCCAGTTCATCGACGGCCTGACCCTCGACGCGGTTACCGCCAAGATGCTCACCAAGCTGCCCGGCAGCCTGATGAACGCCGTCTTTGCCTTCATCGTCGCGCCCATCCTCCTCGGCGCGCTCAAACCCGCGCTCAAAAAAGCAGGGCTGTACGAGAAGCTGTGAGGATACGTTTGGGGACGCTGTCCCCAAACCCCTGCAAGGGACTTCGCCCCTTGACCCCATGTTCGCTTCGCGCCTGTTTTA
>CAZACE010000129.1:0-5371 GCA_964483255.1 uncultured Oscillospiraceae bacterium | reverse complement strand
GTCGGCAGATGCGTGATGCGCACGGCGCTGTCCGTCTTATTGATATATTGACCGCCATGCCCCGACGCGCGATACACGTCGATGCGAAGATCGTTTGGATCGATCTTTACATCAACCTCCTCCGCCTCCGGCAGCACGGCCACCGTCGCCGTGGAGGTCTGGCGCTTGCCGTTGCTCTCCGTCACAGGAATACGCTGCACACGGTGCACGCCGCTCTCGTATTTGAGCCTTGAAAACGCGCCCTCGCCGCCGATGGTGAATACCGCTTCCTTCACGCCGCCAAGCTCGGTCGTGTTCGCGTCCATCATTTCGACTCGCCAGCCGCGCCGCTCCGCATAGCGCGTATACATGCGCATGAGCATCGTGCCAAAGAGCGCAGCCTCCTCGCCGCCCGCACCCGCGCGGATCTCCATGATGACGTTCTTTGCGTCGTTGGGATCCTTGGGCAGAAGCAGCAGCTGAATCTCGCGCTCTGCCTCAGGAATCGCCGTTTCCAGCCGGGCAAGTTCCTCCTTCGCCATATCCGCCATATCGGGATCGGCGAGCATCTCCTTCGCCTGCGCGCGCTCATCAAGCAGCTGCGCATAGCGGCGCACGGCGATATCCAGCGGCTCAAGCTGGCTATGCTCGCGCATCAGCGCGCGCCAGCGCTCCTGATCGGACACGACGTCCGGCTCCGAAAGCAGCGCGCCCAGCTCCTCAAAGCGGGGATGCACCCAATTGAGCTTATCCAGCATGCATTGCCTCCTCGGGGCTCTGCCCCGAACCCCGGCCCAGGGGCTTTCCGGTCGCCCCCAGGGCACACCCTTCGGCCATCAAAGTTACTTGGATATACACCATATTCCCTACTTACTTCGTTTTTATCGCGCCAACCACGCGCCAGTTATCGCCATAATCCTTGAGCGCAAACGGTTCGCCGATATGCGCGCGCAGCAGCTCGGATACCGCATCCTTCTGCTGCCAGCCAATCTCAAAGAGCAGGCAGCCGCCTTCATGCAGATACGCGCCCGCCTCGCGGCTGATGCGCCGGTAGAAATCCAGTCCATCCTCGCCGCCAAAGAGCGCCAGCTCCGGCTCAAAGCGTACCTCGTCCATCAGCTGCGCCATTTCCTGCGAATTAATATACGGCGGATTGGAGACGATCATGTCGAACTTCTCGCCTGCAAGCGCAGCAAAGCAGTCGCTTCTCACAAAGCGCACGTTTGCGCCGTTTCTTTCGGCATTGCCCTTGGCAATTGCAAGCGCGGTATCGCTCACATCCACAGCGGTCACCTGAACATCCTTACCCAGTTTGGCGATTGATACCGCCAGCGCGCCGGAGCCCGTGCCGATATCCAGCACGCACGATCCGGGCGCAAGCCTTTTAAGCGCTTCCTCGCAGAGGATCTCCGTATCGGGTCTTGGAATGAGCACGCCGGGCTCGACATGGAACTCAAGCCCCATGAAACCCGCGCTTGAGAGGATATACTGCATCGGTTCACGCGCTTCACGCCGGGCGATGATCACCTCGTAGCTTTCCAGTTTCTCCCCGGGCATTTCCTTCCAGCTGTTTGCGCGCAGCATCAGCGGATCCTCGTCCAGCACATGGCCGAGCATCACCGCCGCGTCATAATCGCTATCAGGCACGCCGGCTGCCGCCAGTCGGACGGTCGCCGCTTTCAATACTTCCCGGATCGTCACTGTGCAGCGCCGTCCATTTCTTCTTCGGTCTTTTCTTCTTCGGCCTTTTCTTCCGTCTTCTCCTCTTCGCCCTCGACATAGAGGAAGACATTTTCGTCCAGCTGATCCGCATAGTGCTCCGGGCCGGCCTTCGCCGCCTTCATGGACGCGATGGCAACCTCGAGCATTCCGTCATCCGGCTCGCGGGTGGTCAGATGCTGGAGCATCAGACCCGGCCAGCGCAGCGCGCGCACGATGATATGATCGCCGGCATGGGCAAGACCTTTGAGCACCTCGTAGGAGATGCCGGTGATCAGCGGCAGGATGAGCAGGCTGCGGCCAAAGCGCAGGAAGAAACCCATCTTCTCAATGCCAAAGAGCAGGTAAATCACCTGGTCGGCCACAGAACCCACCAGGATGGAGATGATCATCACCAGGAACAGGAACGCCGTGCCGCAGCGCGGATGCAGACGGGAGAACTTGCGCGCATTTTCGGGCGTGAGCTCCTCGCCGGCCTCGTTGCAGTAGACAGTCTTATGCTCCGCGCCGTGATACATGAACACGCGCTTGATATCCGGCATCAGCGCAACCGCCCAGATATAGGCGACCAGAATCGCAATACGCGTCACGCCTGCCATGAGGTTGATCAGGATGCGGTTATCGGTCAAATGGCCGATCAGCGTCGCCGCACAGCTGGGCAGAAACACGAACAGGAACAGACTCAGCACCACGGCCAGCACCATCGCAACCGCCATGACGATCTTATCAATATTCGCGCCCAGCTTCTTGGCCAGCCACTTTTCGAACTTGGTCGGCTCTTCCTCGAGGATACCCAGCATCTGCGTGCCCTTGTCAAGCGTCTGCATGCCCATCTTGAGCATCGTCACCATATTCACGCAGCCGCGCACGATCGGCCAGCCCATCCACTTATGCTTCTTGGACGCCTGTTCCCTGTGCTCGCAGGTCACGAAAATGCGGCCATCCGGCTTACGCACGGCAATCGCCATGGATTCATTCGCCGGGCTCTGCATCATCACGCCTTCCATGACGGCCTGGCCGCCGATATCCTGATACTTGGGGGTGTTGTTCTTGCTCATAGGAAGTACCTTCTTTCTTTATACGTTGAGGAGGGGACGCCGGGCTGCCGCCCAGACCCGCTTGAGGGATTTCGTCTCTCAAACTCCCTTCTTCGCTTCGTGGTTGCTGAAATAAGGGCTCAGTTATCGAGTTCTTTTTCCTGCTTTGCCTGACGATTCATCATATAGCGCATGAGCACGGTCAGCGCCGCAAAGACCAGCATCGCCGTGCTGATACCCGTGAGCAGCGCAGCGGAAAGATTGCCGCTCTTGGCCATCAGAATCACAGCAACGCACACGCCTGCTCCAATTGAGTAGCCCGCGTTGCCGCGCATGCTCGGCCTGGAATCCATATCCCAGATGCCGCGGCGCACATTGGCGATCACCATTGCGATGCTGGAAACGATCACGACAACGAGCTCGCCCGCCATCTGGGAAAGCGTTGCGCCCATGAGCATCTGCACGACGATCGCCGTACACAGCAGCCCGTACATCAGCCACAGGCCGAAATGCTCCGCCTGATACAGCTCCTGAATTTCGCGCTCATCGAGCACGGTCTTTTTTCGATTAAGCATCAGCCGCATCCTCCTCCCAGAACAGATCGTTGAGCGTTTTTCCCAGCGCCCGGCAGATCGCCACGCACAGCGCCAGCGAGGGATTGAACCTGCCCGCCTCGATCATGCCGATCGTCTGTCTGGTCACGCCCACGCGCTGCGCCAGGTCTTCCTGACTCAGATCGCAGCCCACGCGCGCCGCCTTCATCCTGAGATTCTTCACGCAAGCGCCCTCCTCTTCTTTACCTATGATCCATTATAGGCCGTACACGGCATTTTGTCAACTATACTTGTCATTATGACAAAAATAAAAGAGACGGCCGAAACCGTCTCTAATCTTTGACATATTACATGCCGTAGCGCTTCTTGAAGCGATCGACACGACCGCCGGCGTCAACGAGCTTCTGCTTGCCGGTGTAGTACGGGTGGCACTTGGAGCAGATTTCAACGCGCAGCTCCTTCTTGGTGGAACCGGTGACGAAAGTGTTGCCGCAAACGCAGGTCACGGTAACCTTCTGATACTTCGGATGGATGCCTTCCTTCATGATTTTCACCTCTTTTACCGCAATACTATCGCATGAAAACCGCAAAGGTTCAGGCAGCTTCTCATACGCTTGAGCGGAGACTTCGTATAGTATACCCTTCTTTTTCCCAAATTGCAAGCCATTCTTGCAACTTTTTGAAAAAATCTTTGTTTCTTGTCGTCTTTTCCAGCATAGCAATCAGCTGCGCCGTGGCCTCGCGCGTGTGCCCCTGCGAAAGGATCCTGCGAACGGCGCGCACGCCCTCAGCCTCCTCGGCAGAAAGGAGCAGCTCCTCGCGCCGCGTGCCGGATTTCGCCAGATCGATCGCCGGAAACACCCTCGCCTCCGACAGCGCCCGGTCCAGCCGGATTTCGGCATTGCCCGTCCCCTTGAATTCCTCAAAGATGACGTCGTCCATCCGGCTGCCCGTCTCCACGAGCACGGTAGCGATGATCGTCAGGCTGCCGCCTTCCTCAATGTTGCGCGCCGCCCCGAAGAAACGCTTCGGCTTTGCCAGCACGCCCGGCGCAAGGCCGCCGCTCATCGCGCGCCCGCCGGGGGCCATGGCATTGCATGCCCGGGCGAGCCTTGTCAGGCTGTCCATGAGCACGACGACGTGCTTCCCCTGCTCCACAAGCCGCTGCGCACGCTCGTAGACCATATCCGCCACACGAACGTGGTTCTCCTGCGGGGCGTCGAATGTCGAATAGACGATCTGCGCGTCCACGCTGCGCCTGAGGTCGGTGACCTCCTCCGGCCGCTCGTCAATGAGCAGCACGATCAGCTCAATATCCGGATGATTCTTGCGGATCGCCTGCGCGATCTTTTTGAGCAGCACGGTTTTTCCGGCCTTGGGCGGCGCGACGATCAACGCACGCTGCCCCAGGCCAATGGGCGCAATAAAATCCAGCAGGCGCATGGCCATATCGCTCTCGCCGGATGCATTTTCCAGCGTAAGCCTGCGGTTGGGGTGAATCGGCGTCAGCGAGTCAAACGGGCGGCGCACGCGCGCAATTTCCGGGCTGTCCCCGTTGACGCTGTCGATGTACATCAGCGCATTGTAGCGGTCGCCCATGCGCTTTTCGCGCGTCCTGCCCACGACATAATCGCCGCTGCGCAGGCCGAAACGGCGGATCTGCGCGATGGATACGTAGATATCCTCCGGCCCGGGCGAGCAATTGCTCGCCCGCAGAAAGCCATAGCCGCCGCTTTGCACCTCCAGCACGCCCTGCCCCGCGCCCAGCAGCCCGGCCTTAATCAGCCGGGGCACGACGGGGTTGCTCGTGCCGTATTCTTCATTGTAATAACCCAGCGGCTTGGGCTTGTACAGCCCGATCTCGCCTTCCGGTTCTTCTGCTGCCGGCTTGTCCTCGCCCTGCGTGCTGAGCAGCTGCACAATCTGCGCCTTGTTCACGCCATAAGGCAGGCGCACCTTCGTCTCCCTGGCCAGCTCGCGCAGCTGCACGACCGTCATGCGTTCAATTGATCTTACAGATTCCAACAGGTTTCAGCTCCTCCCCAAGGGACACATGTTTTTGTCACAGCCTGACCGGCCGTG
>CAZACE010000128.1:0-5387 GCA_964483255.1 uncultured Oscillospiraceae bacterium | reverse complement strand
AAGCTCAAGCTCGGTTTTTTCGGAAATATATCTGATTTCATCAAGAGAGAGTTCCCCAGCCTGTGCCTGACGGAAGGCCTCGATCATTACCGGAATCTTGATTACACTGGCCGCCACGACGGGCACATCTTCCCCACGCATGAACGCCTCGCCGGTCACAAGGTTCTTCACATATACGCCCGTATAGCCGCCAAGCTTTTCCAGCCGCGGCGTAATCCACGCGCCAAAGTCACGGATGTTCATGGAAACACCTTTTTCTGGGCTGCCGCCCAGACCTGCCTGAGGGATTTCATCCCTCAGACTCCCTTCTCGGCTTCGCCCTTGTTTTAAGAAATCTTTCTTTTTCTCTCGCTGCGCGAACGCGCAGCGAAAGATGGGGTCTGGGGATGAAATCCCCAGGCGGGGTTTGGGGCCCGCGGCCCCAACGTCTCCCCCGTTTACCTGCCCAGCATCGCAGCGCCGATGATGCCCGCGTCGTTGCCCAGCTGCGCAAGCTCAATGCGCGCATACGGCTGAGTCTTAAAGAAGACCATGGGCTTCACGGCATCGCGTACGGCATTCAGCAGGAAATCGCCCGCCGCGCTGACGCCGCCACCCAGCACGATGACCTCCGGGTCGATCAGGTTAATGATGTTGATGATGCCCACGGCCAGACCGTAGACGTATTGATCAAACACGGCCTTTGCGGTCTGATCGCCTTCACGCGCAGCGTCAATGACGATCTTGGCGTTGATCTTTCGGGGATCGCCGCCGCATTTTTCCATCATGGAGCTTTCCGGATGGGTCTCAACGGCCTTGCACGCCTCGCGGATGATCGCCGTGGCGCTGGCATAGCGCTCAAAGCAGCCGTAGTTGCCGCAGGTGCATTCCTCTCCACCCATCTTGATCATCATGTGGCCAATCTCGCTGCCGCAGCCATGCGCGCCGGAATACGGCCTGCCGCCGATGATGATGCCGCCGCCAACGCCGGTGCCCAGCGTCAGGAAGACGCAGTCGCCGATGCCGGCGCTCACGCCCGCAACAGACTCTGCCAGACCTGCAACCGTCGCATCATTGTCGCCGATGACCGGCGTATCCAAATGCTTCTTCATCTCCTCGACGAACGGGATGTCATGCCAGCCCAGATTCGTACAGAAGGGAATGCGGCCGGTCCTGTTGTCAAACAGACCCGGAACGCCCACGCCGATCGCCTTCACATCGGCCATATCAATGCCCGCGTCGGCCGCCACCTTCTTGCACAGCAGCGCCATATCCGCGATAATCTCCTGATACGGACGCTCAATGCCGGTGGGCATCGCGTCCTTGCAAAGAATCTTGCCTTCCTCCGTAACCACGCCGGCCTTAAAGGTCGTGCCGCCCACATCCAGACCAATATAGTACATATGCATTCATCCTTTCTCAAAGGTTATCTTAAATATCATCGTCCGTCTTCTTGCCGTACATCGCGCCCAGACGCTTGTCCAGCTCACTCACCGCGCTGTAGCCCTCGTTCTTGAGGCGCCAGTTTCTCGCGGCAATCTCCACGATCATCGCCAGATTCCGGCCCGAACGCACCGGCACATTGATCAGCGGAACGTCCACGCCGAGGATATCCATCGTCTTGTCCTTGTCGCCCAGGCGGTCGTAATCCCTGCCCTGCGTCCAGAATTCCAGATGGATCACCATGTCGATCGTCTTCTTGCGCAGGATCGCGCCGATACCAAAGATCAGCTTGATATCCACAATGCCGATGCCGCGCAGCTCCATGAAGTCACGCACAATCTCCGGCGATTCGCCGCGCAGCTTATGCCCCACGCGCGCGATATCGACCACGTCATCCGCCACCAGCAGATGACCACGCTTAATCAGCTCCAGCGCACATTCACTCTTGCCCACGCCGCTCTCGCCCGTGATCAGCACGCCGACGCCAAATACGTCCACCAGCACGCCGTGCTGCGTGACCCTCGGCGCCATTGCCTCGGAGAGATAATTGATTGCCTTGCCGGTAAATACACTGGTTTCATCCTGCGTGCGATAGATCGGCACATTGTGCGCCCGCGCCTGCTCAAGCAGTACCTGCGGGCATTCCATGCCGCGTGCGATGACGATGCAGGGAATATCATAGGAGAAATAGCGATCCAGCCTGGCCGAGCGAACATCGTCCGGCAGACTCATCAGATAGGCCATCTCCGTCTTACCGATGACCTGCGGACGCCTGTTGGCGAATACCTCAAAATACCCGGCAAACTGGATGCCCGGTCGGCAGATATCGGCGACCTCAATCTGCATACTGCGTTTTTCCGCCGGATGGATAACCTCCAATTCCAACGCCCTGGCAAACGCCTGCTGCGTAACCATGTGATTCCGCCTCCCGCCATATACTCATATACGTACATTATAGCCCATTCCCCGCGCAAAGACCATACCCGGCTGCGCTTTTTTCCATCGGCATGCAAAAGACGCTGCCATATATACGACAGCGTCCATGAACTCAATTTTACTTGATCAGGAAATACAGCGCTACAAGCGCGCCCAGCGCGATGCGATACCAGCCGAACGCGGTAAAGCTATGCTTCTTGATATAGCCGATAAACGTCTTGATCGCCACGATGGACACGACAAACGCCGTCACGCAGCCCGTGAGCAGGATCAGCATTTCCGCGCCCGTAAAGGCAAAGCCGAACTTGAGCACCTTGATCAGGCTCGCGCCCGCCATCGTCGGGATCGCCATAAAGAAGCTGAACTCGCTCGCCGCCGCGCGGGAGCAGCCCAGCAGAATGCCACCCAGAATCGTCGCGCCGGAGCGGCTCGTGCCCGGAACCAGCGAGAGCGCCTGGAAGCAGCCCATCAGCAGCGCCGTGCGCATATCCAGCAAATCCACGCTCTGAATGCGCGCACGCTTATGCGCGCTTTGCCTGCGCTCAATGAGAATGAACGCCACGCCGTAGAGAACCAGCATCGCCGCAACGACCGGCGCGGTATGCAGATGCGCGTCCATCCAGTCATCCAGCGGCAGACCGATCAGCGCGCTGGGGAGAATTGCCACGATCACCTTGATCCACAGCATCCACGTATCCTTGCGCAGCCAGGAGACAAGGCCTCCTTTTTTATTGCCGCGCTTGAACGGCCAGAGCTTGTCAAAATACAGCAGCACCACCGCCAGAATCGCGCCCAGCTGGATGACAACATTGAACATCTCCTTGAATGCGTCGCTCATCTGCAGCTGAACAAACTCATCCAGCAGGATCATATGACCCGTCGAGCTGATGGGCAGCCATTCCGTGACGCCTTCGACCACGCCGAAGAGCACGGCTTTCATCGTTTCAATAAACAGATTCATGTTTTCCTTTCTTGGGGATACTGTCCCCCAAACCCCGCCTGGGGATTTCATCCCCAGACCCCTTCTTCGCTTCGCGCCTACTTAAAGCCGCTTTGCAGGGACGGATATTATCCGCCCGCGATTCAAATCAGTTTGCTTAAAGCCGCTATCAACCTCGCCCTTCGGGGAGAGGTGCCCCAAAGGGGCGGACAGGGCTAAAACTCAAAATCCTCCGCGCTGCGCACGGTGATCTTCGTGGGCACATCGGCGTGCTTGGCAGCCTCGCGCTGCTCTGCCTCGCGCTCCTTGGCCTGCTGCTCCTGCGCATAATCCGCTTGGGCGCGCATGCGCTGCATCAGCTGATGCAGCGGCGCCATCGCCGCCAGATCGCGCGCAAGAATATCGGCCGTCTCATGGGTAAAGAGCGCCTTCCATTCCGCCGGCGTGCCGTTATGCTCGATGCCAAAGCCCTTCTTCACATACAGGAAACGAAGATCCTCCGGCACATCATCCGGCACGGCAATCTTGCGATAGCTCTCGCCGTAGATATCAAACGCTTCACGGATGCGGGAAACAGCAAACGCCTCGCGAACAGACTCCGGATCCCTGCGGATTTCCAGGCGCAGCGCATCCATCAGCGGCTTATCCGTACCATAGCAGCCGCAGCCCCAGGAAAGCCAATCCGATCCAAAGCCCCACCACATGCCAAAGCCTTCGCTGCGCCTTTCGCCCGGATAGCGCCAGCCCAACCACACATGATCGCGGAAGGGGGATTTATCCTTCGTAAAGCGCGTATCGCGGCGGATACGCGACATCGTGCGGCCCGGGCGCACATCGAGCTTGGAATCGATAAGCTGAACCACGGGCACCATCTCGTCGCTGAGCGCGCGAAGCGGCGTCTTGAGGCACTTCTCGTAACGCTCCTTGTTTTGTTCGTAAAACGTCTGGTTATTGTTGAAGCGGATGTCCTGCAGAAAATCGAGAGCATCCTGCGTAAAGCCTGTAAACACGCTCAATCCTCCTTGTCGCATGATATTATATCACGCGGACGAGCAAAAGTAAAACAAACCGGCATGCTGCCGACGGCATCACCGACAACGCTCTGTAAATCCTGCTGCTCTGCGGTCGAGGCCAATGCCTTGCAAATAGATTCACATGGCAAAGGAAGCGAAAAGCCGCCGGACTCTACCGGCGGCTCTGATGCTTTTCAGCTTACTCGAAGAGATCCTCGTCGTCGTAATCCTCGCCCTCGGCAAGGTCCTCAACAAAGTCATCCTCGTCCTGCGCCTTTGCCTTCTTGCGGCCAAAGAGGAATCCCTTCTTCTGCTTCTTCATCGGCTTGATTTCATCCTTCTTTTTGCCGCGGCCGGCGTAAACATCCTCGCGCGGCTCCTGCTGCTGGCGGATTTCCTCCAGCTGCTCGCGGTTCAGGCGGATGGTCTGTTCCGCTTCGTTCACGGGCGCTTCAGCCTTCGGCTGTTCGGCTGCCTTTTCGATCACGGGCGTTTCAGCGAACAGATCGCTCACCTTATGCACCGGCGTGACATCCAGCTCCTTCTTCACCTCAGCCTGCGCCTGCGCAACCTCGCCGGCCAGACCGCCGAAGATGCGGGTCTTAGAATCATCCACCTTGCCCTGCGCAATGAATTCCGGGCGCTGATCAACCGGAACAACGCGCAGCGTCTCATCGGTCGGAATCTCCACCGCGCCGGTGCGGCGGCGGCGTCCTTCTTCGCGGACCGGAACATCAACCGGTTCAGCCGGAGCGGCTTCTTCCTCGGTCAGCTCCGTCGCCGGGACGATCGGCGCTTCCTGCGTCTGCTCGGCAGGCGTCTGCATAGCAGCGGCCTGCGGCCTGCGGCGGCGGGCAATGCCCCTGTGATTGCGCACATCCGGGGTCAGTGCGATGGTATCCAGCGCCTGCGCCATGCGCTTCTTGCGCCTTGCGCTCGTCACGCCGCTCACGCCCAGCACGATCACCAGCAAAGCAGCCAGTGCACCGGCAACGCTGTAAAGCACGGTCAGATTGACCTTCTCGGCGATGAGGTCGCTGAGCGACGGCGCCAGCGTTGCGGGCGGCAACGGGGTG
>CAZACE010000127.1:0-5442 GCA_964483255.1 uncultured Oscillospiraceae bacterium | reverse complement strand
GCTGCTGATTCTGCTGCTGATTCTCATTGTGCTCCTGGTCATCTTCAAGATGATCCGCCGCAAGTAATCTACAAAACATGAGCAGACGCTTTGCGTCTGCTTTTTTCTTTCCCCTTCTGCATGAAATCCTCTTTCTTTTCATAGCCTGTGACCGAATGGGAGGGATGCTGTTGAGCACCGTGCAAACGAAATTCCCGGGCGCTATGGGTCCCGAGGGCTTTATCTCCTGCTTCGATCATCTGATGGACGAAAAGATTCTTCAGCGCATGCTCATTCTCAAGGGCGGTCCGGGCGTGGGCAAATCCACGTTCATGCGCCGGATTCATGCCGCGCTGACAGCCGACGGCGAAAAATCCACGCTCTATTTCTGCTCCGGCGATCCGGACAGCCTGGACGCGGTCGCCATCCCCGCGCGCGGCCTGCTCATTCTGGATGGCACGGCACCGCACGTCGTCGATCCGAAGATCCCCGGCGCGCGCGACAGCCTCATCAATCTGGGCGCATGCCTGAATGAGGCCGCCATGCGCCCGCGCCTCATGCATATTCGTGCCTGTATGATGGATCATGCCGCATGCTCGCGCCGCGCGCGCGCATTCATGCAGACCATCCATGCGCTGAGGCGCGACAGCGCTGCCTCCATCGCCGAATGCATCGACGAGCCGCGCCTTGCGCGCATGACCTCGGCGCTGATCGCCGCCGTGCTTCCCGAAAAGGAAAGCGGCGAGCCTGCGCATGCGCGCCCCGTGATCACCGACGCCATCACGCCCAAAGGCGAGATCTGCCTGCTGGCAAACGGGCAGGCGCAGCGCGTGATCCGGTTGGTGCATCCATTTGGCATGGATATGACGCCCGTACTCAAAGCGCTCAGCCGAGCCGCGCAATGCGCGGGCTATGACGTCGAGGAGCACCTTGCTCCCCTCTCGCCCGGCGGCCTGCTGCATCTGGGAATCCCGGCGCTTTCCACGCTCATCACAACCAGCGACAAGCTCATCTCCGAGCAGACGTTCGATTTCACAACCTGTCTGCCCGCCGGCAGCATCCTTCGCCGTGAATGCGCGCTGGAGCAGATGCGCGCAGCAATCACCCGCCATACACAGCTGGCCGTCGATGCACTTGCTCAGGCCAAGCAGCTGCATGACGAGCTGGAAACCTTCTACGTACCCAGTATGAACTTTTCTGCCTGGCAGAGCATCTACGACGAAACGCTCAAATCGCTTCAGGCATAGTTTAAGGCCGGACTCTTTCAAAAGTCCGGCCTTTTCTTATTCTTTTTCGCCCAGCGGCCTGATCACATTCCTGTATATCTTGCGGAAGAAGACGGCGCTCAACATGAGCGAGAATACCTCTGCAATCAGGAACGCATACCAGATCATGTTCACATCCCCGGTGAGCCTGCCGATGACAAATGCCGTAGGAATGAGCACGATCAGCTGGCGCACCAGAGAGTTGATCATCGAATAGATGCTGTAGCCCAGCGCCTGGAACACCGTGCCCGCGCCAATGCAGAAGCCCGCCACAGGGAAGCTGAGCGAAATGATCCGAAGCGCCGGCACGCCGATGCGCAGCATCTCCTCGGAAGCATCGAAGATGGAAAGCATCTGCGCCGTCGCCAGATGGAATACCGCGCAGCCTGCAGTCATGATCACAATCGCCGCTGTGATGGAATAGCGGATCGCCTGCATCATGCGATCCGGCTTTTTCGCGCCGTAGTTGTAAGCGACAATCGGCACCGTGCCATTGTTCATGCCGAATACCGGCATGAACACGAAACTCTGCAGCTTGAAATACACGCCGAACACCGCGACCGCCGTCGAGGAAAATGCGATCAGGATCTGATTCATCAGGAAGGTACACACAGAGCCAATGGACTGCATGATCACAGACGGGACGCCGATGGTGAGGATCTTTCTGATCATCGCCCCATCCGGCCTGAAGCCCTTGAAGGACAGGGAAACCTCCGGATTCTTCTTCAGGTTGAAATACAGACCCACGCAGGCGCCGAGCATCTGGCCCAGCGCCGTCGCCAGCGCCGCGCCGGCCACGCCCATCTCCGGAAAGCCGAAATAACCAAATATCATGATCGGATCGAGGATGATGTTGGTGATTGCGCCGACCATCTGGCAGATCATGGTATACGTGGTGCGGCCGGTGCTCTGCAGCAGGCGCTCAAAAAAGATGCCCACGAACAGGCCCAGGCTGCCGACGGTCACGATCGTCGTATAGGTAACGCCGCTCTCGACGATTTCGGCAATATCCGTCTGCGCCTCAAAATACATGCGCGTGCAGGTTGCGCCGATGACCATGAACGCCACGGCACAGATCAGCAGCAGAAAAATGCCGTTGGTCGCCGCCTTTTTCACGCTCTCTCGATCCTTCGCGCCCAGCGCGCGGGAGAGCACGGCATTCAGACCCACACCAAGACCTGCGGACAGCGCGACCATCAGGTTCTGCACAGGGAAGGCCATGCTTAGAGCCGTCAGCGCATTTTCGCTGATGCGGGCGACGAACATCGAGTCAACGATGTTATACAGCGCCATGACCAGCATCGACGCCATCATCGGCAGGCTCATGCTCGCAAGCAGCCTGCCCACGGGCATGACGCCCATCTTGTTTTCATGATTTTCCATACTCTCTCCAAACTCTCTAAAACCGGCGCGAAGCTTCCCGGGCTGCCGCCCGAACCCGCTCGAGGGATAATATCCCTCAAATCCCCTTCTTCGCTTCGCGGCATTCTATTGCAGGTTAAGCATAAATACAGCATGCGGCAATGAGCTGCACAGCTGTATATTGTATCGCCTCTGTGAGCCGCTGTCAACGCCTCAGAGCGCTTTAAATCGACCGGCTGACCAGATCCTGCATGCTCACGATCTCACGCTTAAAACCGAAATCAGGCCTTCTCATGAGATATTCCATCGCAAACGCGCAGGCAGCCGCCGCGCCCGGCAGCATCGCCGCCTCATCCACGTCAAACTCCGGCGTGTGATGATTTGCGCCGCTGCCCAGTTCTTCGTTCCTGATGCCCGTGAACGTGAGCACGCCCGGCCAGAGCCTCAAGTATGCGCTCATCGATTCGCTCGCCATCCAGGGCTGGCAGCTCGTCAGCATATCCCCGCCGACATGCCTGGCAATCGCCTCACGCACAAATCTGGCAGCCCGAGCAGGATTCCGCGTCTCATAGAGCGGGCGCGAAAAATGCGTATACTCCGCCCGGCAGCCATGCGCCGCGCAGGTATGATCGATGACCTCGCGCATCTTGGCGGCAAAGCGCTCGCCCGCGTGCGCGGTGTCGCTGGTGCGCACGGTGCCTGCAAAGCGCAGCTTTTCCGGAATCACGTTGCTCAGCTCGCCGCTGTGCACCGTGCCCAGCGAATAGGTGAGCACCTCATCCGGCTTGATCGCGCGCATACGCAGGCTGCTGAGCTGCTGATGAATCGCGCAGAAGCAGTCGATGGGACTTGCCGCCAGATCGGGTCTTGAGCCGTGACCGCCCCTGCCGTGAATCGTGACGTCAAATCCGAAGCCGCCGGCCATCGCCATGCCATCCAGCACGGCAATTCTGCCCGAGGGGAGATCCCAGCGCACATGCGTCGCGAAGCACGCGCCGACGTCAAAGTGTTCGTCGATATACGGCAGCAGGTTTTCAAGGAAGCCCTTTCCGCCCTTCTCCTCGCCCTGCTCAAATACAAACAGCACGCAGCCGGGCAGGCTATCCTTCTGCGCCGCCAGCGCGCGCGCTGCGCACAGCAGCATCGCCGCATGCGCGTCATGCCCGCAGGCATGCATCACGCCCGCGTTTTGGGAGACGCACGTGCGCGCTCCGGCAAGATTCTCCGGGCTCTCACAGATGGGCAGCGCATCCACATCCGCGCGCAGCAGCACGCACGGGCCTTTGGCCTGGCCGTTCAGCACGCCGATCACGCCGCCATCGGGGACAATATGCACATCCATGCCCAGTTCCCTGAGCGCGGAGGCGATATAAGCAAGCGTTTCCTTCTCCTGGCCGGAGATTTCCGGATGCGCATGCAGCCAGCGGCGGTCGGCAATCATCTGCTGTTCAAACGGACGAATCGTTTCGATCATAGTCATACAAAATCTCCTTCAGAAACGTTAGAGCTGCCGCCCTGAAACCCGCCAGGGAACTTCGCCCCCTGACCCCATGTTCGCCTCGCGGCGTTCTTTCGCCAGGCTGCTTGAAAAAAGCCGGGCAAGAATGCCCGGCATGGGGTTTTAATAGAAAAGCAGGTAAATCAGCGTTACGCACAAGCCAAGACCGAACACCAGCAGGCCATAGCTCATCGTGTGCGTCATCCTGCGCATGGCAGCCATCATGCCGTTCCACCAACCGGCGAGCATGCCGGTATAGTGGTGTGCATGCGGATGACCCCTGAATACCGTACGGTTGAGCAGCTCGGCAAACTTATCAGCCGCGCCGCCGACCGTATCGGTCAGCGGGTTGCCTACGCGAATCTTTTCCGTATAGTGCTTCATCTTCAGGAACGTGTTCGTGAAGATCAGCGCAATGTCGTCAAGGATATCGCCCAGACCCTTGCTGATCACAGCGCCCGCGAAGGATAGCCCGCGCAGCGCCGGCCAATAGATACGGTTTTCAAGCGTATCCTCGCTCGCCAGCTTCGCCGCGCCATGGCCCACGCGCACAAAGCCGCGCACGGCAGGCCAGTAGACGCGCTCCTCAAGCTTCTGCTCGTTGCCGATCTGCGCCAGCTTTCCGCCGAAGGAAAGCAGACCGTAGATCATCGGGCGATAGATGCGGTCCTCGATATCGATCTTCTCGGGCCACAGATCCACATACACACGCACGCCGTTCTCCTTGGGCATGAGCGTCGTACGGATGAAGAACAGATACACGAGCAGACCGATGATCAGCGAGATGCACGCGCCCTTGAGGTTCGTCCAGGAGAAATACTCCACGTGGTGCTCGGGCGTGCCTGCATGCAGGAAGCCGCCGGCAAAGTCCGCGATCACGTCCATGGTCAGATTCGGCTGCACGCCAAGGATCGGAACCAGGATCGCAGCGGCGAGCAACGCAATGCGCGTCAGCCAGGTCATGTACTTCTTCTTCGCGTTGTAGAAGATCTGCTCGGTCGGATGCTTCTGCCAGAACAGGCAGATATAGAGCTTGATCATATACGCGCCGGTGAGACCGCCGGAGAAGAGGTAAATCCACTCAGCGATGGTATACAGCACGGAAAGACCAGTCTGGCCGTCATACGTGAGCAGATGCACATACTCAACGATGCTCTCGTGAATCAGCGTTTTGGAGACGTAGCCGGAGAAGCCCGGAACGCCCATCAGACCGAACGCGCCCATCAGGAACGCGAAGTGCAGAATCGGCTTTCTGCGGCCAAAACCACGCACGTCGTTCAGATTCAGCTTATGCAGGTGCATATATACCACGCCCGCCGCCATGAACAGGATGAGCTT
>CAZACE010000126.1:0-5446 GCA_964483255.1 uncultured Oscillospiraceae bacterium | reverse complement strand
GCTTACGCACACAGCGCAACGATCGCGTAGGCGTAGATGCGCGCCGCCTTGATGTAATTGGCTACGTCAATGCACTCGTTCGCCTGATGCGCCAGCTCCGGCTCGCCCGGGAACATCATGCCGAACGCCACGCCCTCCTTCAGATGGCGGGCATAGGTGCCGCCGCCGATGGCGAAGGGCTTTGCCTGCACATCCATGATACCGTTGTAGACGGCCATCAGCTTGGTGACCAGCTCGCTGCTCTCAGGCACATGGTGCGGATGGCTCGCATGGCCCGGCTCCATCACAAAGCCCGCCGGAGCGAGACGCTTGGCAACGGTGGAAGAGACGGTCTTGTCATCAAAGAAGACCGGATAGCGGCAGTCAAAGGTCACGGAGATTTTGCCGCCCTCCACGAAGAGCAGACCCAGGTTGATCGTCAGCGGGCCGGACACATGGTCGCTGCCCGCGATGCCCAGGTTCACGCCGTACGCGCCCTCGCCGGCCGCCTCATGCAGCAGACTGATCGGCGCGCCGCCGATGCCCAGCTTCACCAGCACGGCGATGAGCATCTTCGCAGCATTCTTGCCCTGATCCGGGGTGGAAGCATGCGCCGGAACGCCGGTAACGACGATCTTCGTGTTTCCGTCCACCAGTTCGGTCTCGATGGAGCAGTCCTCATCCTCAACGTCAAAGGCGTCGGCGGCCTGCTCGCGCCAGTCGCCCGCGATCACAGCCACAGCAGTCCCCGGCACGACGTTGGGACGGGTGCCGCAGGCAATGGAAATCAGCCGCGCATCCGCGATTTCGCCGCTGAGCTTCATCTGCATGATGCCCTTCTCGGTGTTGATCAGCGGGAACTCGGCGTCCGGGCTGAAGCCCATATCCGGCAGGCCAATCTTCTCCTCGTAGTACTCCAGATCCTGCATGCCGCATTCCTCGTCGCAGCCCAGAATCAGGCGGCAGGGACGCTTCAGCTCGATGCCCGCATCCAGGATCGCCTTCATCGCAAAGAGCGCTGCCACGCCCGGGCCCTTGTCGTCGCCCGTGCCGCGGCCATACATCTTGCCATCCACGATTTCCGCGCCGTAGGGATCGTGATCCCAGCCGTCGCCTTCCGGCACAACGTCCAGATGCGCCAGCACGGCCAGCGGATCCTCGCCCCCGCCGATTTCGGCGTCGCAGCAGTAACCGTCGATATCGCGCGGCTTCATGCCCAGACGCGCGATGTCCGCCATCGCCACATCCAGCGCACGGCGAATCTCCGCGCCGAAGGGCGCATTGTCCGCGCTGCGCTCGGCGCGCACGCTCGGAATGCGGATCCAGCGCTGCAGGGTTTCGATCATGTCCTGCTCAAGCGCGGCAAGAGCCGCGTCGAGCTTCGGGTTTGCCTT
The DNA here is from genome assembly GCA_964483255.1 of uncultured Oscillospiraceae bacterium. Taxonomy (GTDB): domain Bacteria; phylum Bacillota; class Clostridia; order Christensenellales; family Aristaeellaceae; genus Ventricola. Next base: position 4,073 of record CAZACE010000126.1, on the reverse strand, counting down.
GAATTCCATCGGTAAATCCCCCTTATATCAAACAATGATTTGCGATTCAAAGAGATCCGCCTGCGGGCGAAGACATCATCCGTCTCGCCTTCGGCGATCCACTTTCCCCATAGGGGAAGGTTAATTCACTTCGTCGGCGAACACAGTTCGCCGCTGCCTGGCCTCTTTAAGCCGCCGCGAAGCGAAGAAGGGGTCTGGGGATTGCATCCCCAGCAGGGGCTTGGGGACAGCGTCCCCAAACGTTCCCCTTACCCCAGCACCTTCGCCATGGCACAAAGCGCAGCTTCCAGCTGGGCGCGCGGGCAGGCGATGTTCAGACGGATGAAGCCGTCGCCTTCCTTGCCGAAGATCGTGCCGTCGTTCACCTTGACATGCTGAGCGAGCAGCGCGTCGATCAGGTTCTTCTGCTCCATACCCAGATCGCGGCAGTCCAGCCACATGAGATAGGTCGCCTCCAGCGGCGTCACCTTGATTTTCGGCATGTTCGCCTTCGCATATTCCACGACGTAATCGCGGTTGTCCGCAAGGTACACCTTCAGGCCGTCGAGCCATTCGTCGCAATCGGTATAGGCCGCGCGGGTCGCCGCCAGGGCAAAGGCATTGCCCGAACGCACGCCGCCATTCTCCATCTCGCAGGCAATCGCCTTGCGCATCGCCTCGTTCTTGCAGACGATGGAGCTCTGCTGCAATCCGGCGACGTTGAACGTCTTGCTCGCCGCGCAGAGCATTACGGCATGCTCAGCCGCGCCCTCGATGCTCATGATGCTGTGGTGTTTGCCCGGCGCGTAGACAAAGTCCGCATGAATCTCGTCGCACACCATCGGCACATTGTACTTCGCGCACAGATCAAGCACGGCTTTAAGCTCTTCAACGCTCCACGCGCGGCCGCAGGGATTATGCGGCGAGCAGAAGAGCACAAGCTTCGCGCTGCCTGCGGAGAGCTTGCTCTCGATATCGGCAAGATCCAGCGTGAATCGATTGTTTTCATCCATGATCATCGGGCTTTCGATGAGCGGATGCTCGTTGCCCTTGACCGCGGCGAAGAACGGACCATATACCGGAGTGGTGATGAGCACGCCGTCGCCGGGCTTGGTCAGCGCACGCACGCAAAGGCGCAGGCCAGTGACCACGCACGGGCTCATGAGCACGTCTTCTATGTCAAATTCCACGCCATGGCGGCGCGCCCAGTAGGCCCTCAGCGCCTCGGCGTCACGCTTGCCCGCAATGGTATAGCCCCAGGTGTTCCAATCGAGCACCCTGGCCATCGCCTCTTTGATCGCCGGCGGAGAGGGGAAATCCATATCCGCCACCCACATAGGGATCATATCCTTGTCGCCGGTTTCGGCGATCATGCCGTCCCACTTTTCACAGTCGGTGCCGATGCGGTTTACACCCGCGTCGAAATACGCCTTGTCAAACATCGTCTCGTCCTCCGTATGTATTGATCCATCGGCGAACGCAGTTCGCCCACACATAGTCTCTTTAAACCGCCGCGAAGCGAAGAAGGGTCAAGGGATGAAATCCCTTGCAGGGGTTTGGGGACAGCGTCCCCAAACGTCCCCTCGTTCTCTCACGCCTTGATGCACTCGATGATCCAGTAGCCGCCGTCGCGCTCGATGACCTCGGCCTTGCCGTAGAGTTCCCTCAGGAACTTGAGCGCACTGGGCGCACCCTGCTGCTTACGGATGACCAGATAGAGCGCGCCGCCGGGCACGAGATGCTCCTTGGCATCTTCAAACATCTTGTAGATGACCGCCTTGCCCGCGCGGATGGGCGGGTTGGTGATCACCGCGTCAAACTCGCCCTCAACCTTCTCAAAGCCATCGGAGAGGATCGCAGTCGCCTGCATGTGATTCTTTTCCACGTTGGAAACCGCTAAGGCGAGCGCGCGCTCGTTGACGTCCGCCATGACGACCTGCGCCTTCGGGAAACGCGCCAGCGTCATCACCGTCATCGCGCCCCAGCCGCAGCCCATATCCAGCACGCGGCCGGAAATCGTATCCGGCAGCGCCTTGCACAGCAGCTCGCTGCCCGGATCGACATGCTGCTTGGAGAACACGCCCGCGTCCGTATCAAAGACGAGCACGCGGCCCGCAAATACCGCGCGGAAGGAGCGTTCCTCATGCTCGCTTGTGGGTGCATTCGTGTAATAATGTTCCGCCATAAATCCTCCTCAAAACTCCTCAAGCGGCGTAAAGACGACGCCGTTTTCCGTCGTCACGCCGCCGTAAAGCAGCTCTGTGTTTCTTCCCTCTTTGAGATAATGCGCAAGCATGTGCCACGCCGTGTGCGGCATCTTCCGCTCCAACACGGTATCCAGATCCGCCCATTCCAAACGCCCCTCGCCGCAATTCTCCCGGATCTGCACGCCCGGACGCAGCTGCGCGAAAAAGTAATAATTCTCACGGATCTCGCCGCCCTTGAGCCGCAGCGTCACATAGCGCATCTTCATATCCAGCAGATCATCCTGCGAAAGCCCGATCTCCTCGCGCATCTCGCGCAGCACGCAGGCGCGCGCATCGCAGAGCTCATCCTTTTCAAAATGGCCGCCCACGCCGCAGAAGCTGGGCGCAACCACGCGCGAGCCCACGCGATAAAGCAGCAGGATCTGATCGCCTCTGAGGATATAAACCGCCGTCATCGGCCGCAGCTTTCCGTCCATGATTATTCGGTCTCCTTCTCCAAAAGGGCAACCTCGTCATCCGTCATCTCGCGCCACTGTCCGGGTTCGAGCGCAGGATCCAGCTTCAAAGCGCCGATTTGCAGGCGTTTAAGATACACAACAGGCGCGCCCCTGCTCGCCAGCATGCGCTTGACCTGATGATACTTACCCTCGGAAACGCGCACTTGCACCTCGCTGGTCTCGCCGTCCGTGCGCACGATTTCCAGCCCGGCGGGCTTCGCGTCGAATTCGCCGTCGCCGTCTTTAATGTGCAGACCCGCCGCAAAGGCGGCGATATCGGCGTCATTCAGCACGCCGTCCACGCGCGCGAAATAGACCTTCGTCACATCCTTTTTCGGCGATATGATCCTGTGGGCAAGCTGGCCGTCGGAGGTGATGATGAGAAGGCCTTCTGTATCCTTGTCCAGCCGGCCGGCAGGCATGCAGTCCATCGCCGCATACAAGGTCGGCAGCAGATCCATCACCGTTTTCTGCTTCCTGTCGCGCGCAGCGGTGAGCGTGCCCTGCGGCTTGTTCATCATCACATGGCGCACAGCCTTATATTCCAGCACGCGGCCATTTAAACACACGCGCGCGTTTTCCGCATCCACCTGCATGCCGCTGTCGCGCGCTGGCACGCCGTTTACCGTGACCCGTCCCGCGCGCACAAAATCCTTCACCTGCGCGCGCGTGCCCTCGCCGAGCATGGTCAGCAGCTTATCCAGCCGCATGGTGTTCTTTGCAGCCACTTTGCCGCCTCCCGTCTGCCATGTCTGATGCCGACAATACGTCTTTGTACATTATACAGCACGGGAAGTGATTTTGCAATTTAATCATCCCGGGAAGCGATGGCATAAAACCGGGATTGCGATATTTTTTCCGCAATCCTCCTGCATTCTTTACGCCGTTTTTGCGGGACGTTTTTTGCTTAGCGGGACACTTTTTGTTCAAAAACTCATCAAGCAAACTTTAGTTTGATCAAAACATCACATGAATTCGCTTTCCCTTTTGAACAGATTATGATATAATGGCCATAAGTGGATAAGCGAACCGGCGGAATATAATCATTCGCCGCGTCGCTTTTCAAGCCAGAAATTTGGCGAGAAAACCCAACATCACAGGAGTGTGTTCACAATGATGAGGAAGAAGCAATGCGTTGCCATGCTGCTGGCTGGCGGCCAGGGCAGCCGTCTGGGCATCCTGACCAAGAACGTGGCCAAGCCGGCAGTCCCCTACGGCGGTAAGTATCGAATCATCGACTTCCCGCTTTCCAACTGCACCAATTCCGGTATCGACGTCGTGGGCGTGCTGACCCAGTATCGTCCGCTGGAGCTCAACGCCTACATCGGCTCCGGCTCTCCGTGGGATCTCGATCTTTCCAACGGCGGCGTCTATGTGCTCCCGCCGTATC
>CAZACE010000125.1:0-5450 GCA_964483255.1 uncultured Oscillospiraceae bacterium | reverse complement strand
ATTTGCAAATAAAGCTCCTCTTTTAAGGGGAGTTGGCACGGCGTAAGCCGTGACTGAGAGGTGCGTTATGCTATCTCAGAAATATTAAAATATTAAATAAAACGAGAGAGGATGAACTGCCATGACTCATGAACAGGTTCTTGCGCGCATCCAGGAAGAAAAATTGGTGGCGATTCTGCGCGGCGTGCCGCTGGAGCGCATCGACGGCGTTGTGGGCGCGCTCGTGCGCGGCGGCGTGCGTATTCTGGAATTCACGTTCGATCATGCCGAGCCGGACTGCGTGAAGGCAAACGCCGAAAAGATCCGCCGCACGGTCGAGAAGTTCGGCGATCAGGTGCTGGTGGGCTGCGGCACGACGCTGACCGTCGAAGAGGTGGAGGCGGCGCATGAGGCCGGTTCCTGCCTGATGATTTCCCCGAATGTGAACGAGGCGGTCATCTGCCGCGCCAGGGAGCTGGGTATGGTTGCCATGCCCGGCGCGCTGACCCCGACCGAGATTGTCTCCGCCTATGACATGGGCGCGGATATCGTGAAGCTCTTCCCGGCGGGTGAGCTGGGTCTGGGCTATATCAAGGCGGTTCGCGGCCCGCTGAAGCATATCCCGATGAGCGCCGTCGGCGGCGTAAAGCCGGAGAATGTGAGCGAGTATCTGGACGCCGGCGTGTGCGGCTTTGGTGTGGGTGGACCGCTGGTGCTGGCCAAGGCGGTCAAGTCCGGCGATGATGCGGCCATTGAGGAGCGCGCCAAGGCATTCACTGATGCAATTAAGGCATGGGAGGCGGCAAAATGAGCAAGTGCTATCTCGTTGTGGACTGCGGCACGACCAACCTGCGCGTGACGCTGCTGGATGAAAACAAGAATAAGCTCGACGCTGTGAAAGCGGAGGGCGGCGTTCGCCATACCTCCATCGACGGCCACAATGGCCGCCTGCGCACGATGCTCAAAGAGAGCATCGACACCGTGCTTTCCAGGAATGGCTATAAGGCTGAGGATGTTGAAAAGTGTGTGGCGTCCGGCATGATCACCAGCGCCTTGGGTCTGCTGGAGATTCCGCATGTGCCGGCTCCGGCGGGCGCCGCCGAGCTGCGCGCGAAGATGCAGAGGAAGCTCTTCGAGGATATCGCGCCGTTTGAGATCGAGTTCATTCCGGGCGTGCGCAATTTCGCCGGTCCGGTCGATCTGGATAACTTCTCTGGCATGGACATGATGCGCGGCGAGGAAGTCGAGGCCGTCGGCCTGTACAAGCTCGTTGCGCCCAAGGGCGCGGCGATGTTCGTTCTGCCGGGCACGCACAATAAGTTCGTCGCCATGGATGCGCAGGGCAGGATGCTCGGCTGCATGACCTCCATCTCCGGCGAGCTGCTCGACGCCGTGACCCATCATACGATCATCGCCGAGGCCGTGGGCCACAGCTTTGTGAACGCGGATGAGTACGACAGCGAATATGCCAAGGCCGGCGCGCGCGAGTGCGCGGTCAGCGGTCTGGGCCGCGCGGCGTTTGCGGGCCGCATCCTGAGCACCCTGGGCGGCAAGGACAAGGCGAAGCTGCAGAGCTATCTGCTTGGCGCGACGCTGGCGCTGGACGTGCAGGCGATGCAGTCCTTCGTGGGCGATCAGGAGAATGTCGAAGCGTATATCGCGGGCAAGGCGCCGCTGCAGCAGTGCTTCTGCGACGTGATGGAAGCCCTCGCCGCAGGCGAGGCGCATCAGGTGCCCGCCGAGGTCTCTGGCAAGATGGGTCTTGAAGGCGTGCTGGAAATCGCGTTCTGATCTTTAGCAGCATAACAAAATGTCCTCTTCCCCGAAAGGGAGAGGACATTTTTGCATGGCCTTGCTTCATATCTATGGGCGAGTATGTGGGTGAGGTGGAGCGATGACATTGCTGATTGAAAGCGCCGTGCAGGGCGTGCTCTTTGTGAACGGACAATTCTGCGGGCCGATGGAGCGAGAGGGACAGGCGTTTCCGATGGGGAAAAACGCCGAGGTCTATATCCAGCTGTTTCCCTTTGGAGAAGGCGCGCCGCTGACGGCTATGCTGATCATGCGGGGCGGACAGCTTGAGCATCTTGCGCCGCAGGAAAGCGCCTTTGCGCTTCTCTGGCCGGATGGAATTGTGCAGCTGGAGCTGCGCATGCGCGCGCAGGAAGAACCTGCAGCGCAAGAGGCAGAGCCGAGCTATGGCACGCTCCTGCGCTATCTGGCTCTCCGCCTTGCGGGGGATGAGCAGGCGCAGCGGCTGTGGCTTCGCCCACAGGATGCGATGACCGTGCCGGATCTGACCGGCTATCACGCCGCTGTGCCGCTGCGCTTTGCGCCGCTTTCTGTGCAGGATCGCTTTGACGATCGCGCGGGCCTTGTGCGGCGCATTTCGCCCAATATCGCTGTGATTGACGCAGCTATGGCAGTCACATCGCCTGCAGGACAGGGAAAAAGGCTGCTGGAGCGCATTGAAATCCTACCAACTTAGCTTAAAACCGCCGCGAAGCGCACATGGGGTCAAGGGGCGAAGTCCCTTGTCAGGGGTTTGGGGATGAAATCCCCAAACGCTTCCTCAAAACTCCACGTCCCAGATGTAATATCCGAAGCCGTTGATCGCAAGCGTTTCTCCGCGCTGACGGATGCGCTTGAAGGCGTGCGTGTAGCTCTGGTGCACGTGGCCGTGGATGAGCGCCTTGGGGTGATACTTGTCGATGAGATCGTTGAATACCTGAAAGCCGGTGTGCGCCAGATCGTCGCTGTCGCCGAGCCGATAGGCGGGCGAATGCGTGAGCAGGATATCAAAGCCCCTGCTGCGCCAGAGGCGAAAGCGCAGTTTCTTGACGCGCTTCTGCATTTCGCGCTCGGTGTACATGTGCGGCGCCTTGCGGTAGCGCATGCTGCCGCCCAGACCCAGAATGCGCACACCTTCGTGGACGTAAATCTGATCCTCAATGCAGATGCAGCCCTCGGGCGGTTTTTGCGCATAGCGCGCGTCGTGATTGCCATGCACGTAGAGGATCGGCGCATGCGTAAAGCAGGTGAGGAAGGATAAATAGCTCGCCGGCAGATCGCCGCAGGAGAGGATCAGATTGACCCCCTCGAGCTTGCGCCTGTCCAGGAATTCCCATAGCGTGGGCTCGGCCTGATCGGCCAGAATCAGAATCCTCATACAGCGTCACCAGTTTTGCTCTCTTCGCCGTTTCGCACGCCCTGCATGGAGACGAGCGCTTTGGCGATGTCGCTCAGCTCGTCGATCTTGGGAATACGGCCGATGACATTCTGGGCGAGATAATCCATGCGGATGATCTCATCCGGGGTCAGCACGACATCCTGTTCCACGCGGATAACGCCGCTCTGATCGACGATCGGGCCGACGAATGGGAGGAAAGCATCGGCGCGGATGCGCTCATGCAGCAGATCGACCAGACGGCGCACGCGCGGCGGCACTCGCTTGGAGCACAGCAGATCGATGGCGTCGGTGGACATGCCCATGAAGTAGCTCAGTGCGCGGTCGGAATGGCTGCTCGCGTCCTCTTCCCATGCGCCGGAGAGAATGCTGCGGGCGATGCCCTCGTATACCTTCTCCCAATTCCAGACCGGCATGGCGAGATTCTGGATAACGCCATCCTGTTCGTGATACAGGCCGAACTCGCGGGATTCCATGCGCGGGGCGCTGATGTCGCGGTTAGAGATGATGTGCACGCCGCAGGCGCTCAGCTCGTCCTCGGGGCAGGAGCCCGGCAGGGAGGACCACTTGAGATACACCATCGCGCGCGGATTGGTCATCTGTGCGCCGAGCGCGAACGCGTTGATCGAGGCAGGCACGCCGTAAATCGGGTAATCGGCGATGTAGCCGATGCGGTCGTCTTCGCTCAGCGCGCCTGCGATCGCACCGAGAATATACTTGGCCTCGAAGATGCGCAGATAATAGGAGCGGACGTTGTGATAGCTGGCCAGCAGCGAGCAGTTGAGGATCTTCGTTTCGGGATGCAGGATGGACTGCTTGATGCAGGCGTCCAGCAGCACGGGCGAGGCGGTGAATATCACGTGATAGCCCTCGCGCGCCAGCTCGTCGATGACCTGAGAAGCCTCCTGCGGGGAAACGTTTTCGCGCGTCGTGGTCTGAATGCGGGAGCCGAATGTGTTTTCCAGCGCCTTGCGGCCGAGCTCGTGGCCATAGGTCCAGCCGCCTATAAGCGGAGAATGATTGTAGACAAAGGCACAGCGAAGCGGATTGGGCGCGCGGCGCAGCATGGAACCCAGCAGCGTCGGCTGCTTCTCCGCCGGCTGATTGAGCAGTGCAGCGGGTTTTCCGGCGGCAGTGACGACAAATTCGGGCCAGACCTGAATGATCTTCTGCTGGAACTGCGAGGGCGTGAAATCCAGGCATTCGGCATAGCCGAACATCTCGATGTATTTGAGGAAAGCATCGGCCGTGGACAACGGATTCTTCGGGTGATCGTATGCCTGTGCGAAGCGGTGATAGCAGGAGTGAAGATCGGTGAGTTCGTCGGCGGACCATTTGTCGCCGGGCGTTTTGCCGAGTGCGGCATAGAAGCGCTTATAGTTTCCTTCTTTGGTGAAGTGGATAAAGTTGATCCTGCTGTCCGCGTAAAACTGGAGGAACTCCTGATAGACGCGATAGCGCTCGGAATCCTCCTGCTCCGGCAGAACGCGGGTGACATTGCCTTCGATGCTTACGGCGTCAAGCGTGGACATGACGCTTACGCGCTTGTTGCCCTCGACGACGTAGTAGCGATTATAGTATTCGTAGGCGATGATCGGTTCACGAAGGCCGTTGGCGACCACGTTGTCGTAGAGCGTGTGCCATTTGTATGCGAATTCCGATGCAGAATCCAGCAGCGGCATGAAGTTGCGCGCAAAGGCCGTGGTGCGCCCGCGCGTGGCAGTTCCTTCTATATCTTTAAGCGGAATCTGCACCAGGCCCAGGGGCACCTGCGTGAGACGGTTGAGCTCGGGCACGATCTCGCTGAGCACAGGCAGCGTGGTGTCCTCGCCTCGGGACTGAAGCGCATGATTGAGCTTCAGTCCTTTTTTTTGCGCGTGCAGATAGTGTTCAACAGCCATATGAAGCACTCCTTTCCATAAGGACAGGACGATATTGGTAGCGTATATATTTCATTATAGCATTGCGCCGGATAAAGCGCAATTCGGCGCTTAGAACACGGGAAAAAAGAATTTGAAAAAATTTGAAAAAAGGTGTTGACAAAAGCGGAAGACACGTGTATAATTCATCAGGTCGCCGCGAGCAAGGCACATAAACAGCGCCTTGAGCAAGCGACATGATCCTTGAAAACGATACAGAATCAAGAAGAACGCGAGGTTGCGATTTTCACGAGTCGCAGCCTGTACAAAGACAGTCAATTCGAAAATGAGTTTTGAACCTTGAAGTTAGACTTCAAGGATTCGATACAGAATCAAACACGAGAGTTTGATCCTGGCTCAGGACG
>CAZACE010000124.1:833-5455 GCA_964483255.1 uncultured Oscillospiraceae bacterium | reverse complement strand
ATGTTCATAGCAGCATTGTACAGCAAAAGTTGGTAAGAAAACACCCCGCGTGATTGAGGGGAAGGGGGAGATGATGCGGGCTTGCCCGCTTTTTATATGAAAAAAGAGCTGCCTCTTAGTGAGACAACTCTTTGGATAAGCGATATTATTCAGCTTCAACAAACACGAGACCGAAGACGCCCGGGCCGACATGCGTGCTGATCGTCGCGCCGACGGCATTGAGGTTGTCCTCGCTGCAAGCGATACCGGCCTGATTGAGCTTCTTGATAAAGCCTTGGCAGTTATCCGGGCTGTGGGTATACAGCGGCATGACCGGGAAGTTTTCGTCGATCTTGTGCTGCTGGATGAGATTGAGTACGCCGGCGCTGGCGCGATGCAGGCCCATGCCCTTGCCGGCAAGGCCGACCTTACCCTCGTCATTGATGGTGATGAGCACCTTGAGCTGAACCAGAGAACCCAGACTCGCAGCCGCCTGAGGAATGCGGCCGCCGCGGGCGAGATAATCCAGGGTATCCAGACAGCCGTAGAGCTTGATGCGCTTGGAAAAGCACGTGAGCTCCTCGGCGATTTCGCGGGCGGTGAGCTTGCCTTCGTCGCGCAGCTGGCAGGCACGCAGCGCCAGCATCTTCTCGGCGGTGGCGGCCAGCAGGGAATCGACGATGTAGATCTCGTCATAATCGGCCATGGACTTGGCGAGCATCGCGCTCTGCACGGTACCGGAGAGGCCTGAGGAGAGGAGCACGCACACGACGCTGTCGCCGGCGGCCTTCGCCTCTTCAAAGGCGCGCAGGAAAGCATCCGGGGTCGGCTGAGAGGTCTTGGGGTTTTCGCCGGACATGATGCGCTCCCAGAAGATTTCGGGGGTCAGGGTAACGCCGTCTTCGTAGGTATCGCTGCCGAAGACGATCTGCAGCGGGATCGCAGTAAGATTATGCGCACGAAGTTCGCTGGCGGAAAAGTCCGCGGCGGAATCGGTGATAATGCGGATCATGGAATACTCCTTTCTGAAGCAAAGAAAAGTTGTTGGGATTATTTCTCGCCGGACACGATGCCGTCGAGAATCTCGGTGATTTCACCCAGTTCCTTAGCGATGTGCAGCGCACGCTCCGGGCCGATCTTGCTGATCAGCTGATTAAGGATAGCGTTCACGCCCTTGTGTTCTTCCAGGTAGGCCTCGGTGCCCTCCTGAGTCAGGCGGATAAATATCATGCGCTTGTCCAGATCGGAGCGGGTACGGGTGATATAGCCGCGAGCCTCCAGAGTGGTGAGAATTTTGTTCATCTGGCTCTTGAGCAGGCGGGTGCGGTGGATGAGGTCGGTGGCGGTCATCGGGTTTGCTTCCGTGCTGTGGCGAAGAAGCAGACCCATGACGTGCGCTTCGTTATATGTGAGCGAAGAAACAAGACGCGTATTCCACAGCGTGCTTGTCAGGTTCAGCCAGGAATCCAGGAGTTTGTCTCCGGCATAACCGATATCAATCATACAATCCCCTCCCTCAAACAAAGGTTCAATAAATGAACGACGGAAGTATCATAAAACATAAGTATGGCTTTGTCAAGTACCGTCAGCAAAAAAACGGTATGTTTCTGAAATGTTGCAGCGCTCACCGCGTCAGTATAACAGAAAATAACCTGTAAAGCAAGCGCAGCAGGTGCTTTTGTGTTTGGATTGTCTGTGAAGGCTTGACAAAAGCGCGTAAACAGTCAATAATAAGAGTGACATATTTTGTGCAATCACCAACCTGATACATATTAATGGAGGGATATCCGATGAACAGTCAGTGGACGGCTTATCAGAATTCTCAGGCGTTTGCCTCCCGGGTGGCTACGCTCTACGGTGCGGGCGAGCAGGTTCTTGAAAATCAGAAGGCGCGCTATGGCAAGCTGGTGGAGCGCTTTGAAAAGCGCTTTGGTCAGGCGCATGGCGAGCTGTGTTTCTTCTCTGCGCCGGGCCGTACGGAGATTGGCGGCAACCATACCGACCATAACAACGGCCGCTGCCTGGCGGGCGCTGTAAACCTGGATACTATTGCCTGCGTCGAGAAGACCGATGACAACACCATCGTCGTGGACAGCGAAGGTTTCCCGCCGATCACCGTGGATCTTTCCTCCCTGGAAATCCGCGAAAAGGACTTCGGCACCACGCTTGCGCTGATTCGCGGCACTGCCGGCGTCATGGCGCAGATGGGCTATAAGGTGGGCGGCTTCAAAGCCACCATCTCCTCTTCCGTGCTTCGCGGCAGCGGACTGTCCTCTTCCGCGGCGTTTGAGATCCTGATCGCTGCGATTCTGGACGGCCTGTACAACGGCTGGGTGGTCGATTTCAAGACCCGTGCTGTCATCGCCCAGAAGGTTGAGAACGTTTACTTCGGCAAGCCCTGCGGCCTGCTGGACCAGATGGCGGCCTCTGCCGGCGGCATGGTCGCGCTTGATTTCGAAACCGCGGACGCCAAGGTCGATGCCGTTGCGTGCGATTTTGCGTCGAAGGGCTACGCGCTGTGCGTCGTCAATACCGGCGGCGATCACGGCGACCTGACCGACGACTATGCGGCGATTCCGGCTGAGATGAAGTCCGTTGCAGCGCAGTTTGGCAAGAAGGTTCTGCGCGAGGTGGATCCGGCCGAATTCGAGAAGAATATCGCTAAGGTCCGTGCTGCTGTGGGCGATCGTCCGGTGCTGCGTGCGATGCATTTCTTTGATGACAACGCCCGCGTGGTGGATCAGGTTGCCGCCGTCCGCGAGGGCAATCTGGAAAAATTCTTTGCTGACGTGACCGCCTCCGGCGACAGCAGCTGGAAATTGCTGCAGAACGTCTATGCCCGCTCCAATCAGGAGCAGATGGCGATGGGCATCGAACTCAGCCGCCGTTTCCTCGCGGGCGAGGGTGCACAGCGTGTGCATGGCGGCGGCTTTGCCGGCACCATTCAGGCGTATGTGCCGATGGCGCGCCTTGAGGCGTATGTCGCGCTGATGGAGGACGTTTTCGGCAAGGGCAGCTGCACGCCGCTGATGATTCGTCCCGAGGGCGCGGTCATGATGCCGATGCAGGCGTAATTCCCCGACAATAATTCATGCAAAGCCGTCTTTGAGGCGGCTTTGCTTTTTCTTATATACAGACAGGAGTGATCCGCGGGAAAGGTGGGGCGCAAGCCTTGAAATCGCGCTGGTGTATATGGTATAATACATAATTGATTATGTATGTACCTGACGCGGCCGATGTTGGCGCGGATGACGATAACCCCGGGGGATAATCGATGAAGTGGTTTAGAGATCACATGTGGAGACGGAAGATCGGCATGCTCGTACTGGACATGGTGCTCATCACGCTCTCCGTTTATCTGAGCATGGAACTCAGATTTGAAATGTATATCCCGTATCGCCATGTGGAGACAATGATGCGCTCCATGCCGGTGGTCTGGATTGCCTATATGGGCTGCTATATCGTGGGCGGCATCTATCAGATCATGTGGCGCTATGCCGGCGTGCGGGATACGACGCGGCTTTGTCTGCTCAGCGGCGTGGCCTGCGGCATAACCCTGGCAGCCAATCAGTTCCTGAATCTGGGATTGTTCCGCGGTGTGCTGATTCTCATCGCGCTCATCAGCACCATCACCATCGGCGGCATCCGCATGCTCTGGCGTGTCTGCTCAAAGGATCGCATTCCCGGCGGCCTGGGCAATGCTGCGCCGGTGATGATTGTCGGCGCGGGCGAGGCCGGCGCTTACGCGGTCAATATCTGCAATAAGAATCCCAAGCAGATGGGCAAGCCTGTCATTCTTGTGGATGACGCGCCGGGCAAGCAGGGCCTGCGTATTCAGAATGTGCCTGTTCGCGGCACAACGGCGGATATTCCCAAGCTGGTTACGCGTTACGGCATCCGCGAGATCATCGTGGCCATCCCGTCTCTGGGCAATGGCGATCGCATGCAGAAGATTCTGGAGCTGTGCAATCAGTCCCGCTGCCATACGCGCATACTTTCGGAGCCAGCCGATACCACGGGTGCGGAGGGCACGCCGTTCATTCGCGAGCTGAATATCTCCGACTTTCTTTCCCGCGACGAAATTGAGCTGGATACGGCGTCAATCGCCGGCTATCTGACTGGCAAAACGGTCATGGTCACTGGCGGCGGCGGATCCATCGGTTCGGAAATCTGCCGCCAGATCATGCGCTTCAAGCCGAAGCTGCTGATCATCTTTGAGATCTACGAAAACTGTGCTTACGAGCTGGAGTATGAGCTCAGGCAGAAGTACGGCGTCAGCTGCCCGGTTGTTACGCTGATCGGCTCCATCCGCGATAAGCGCCGTCTGGACGAGGTGTTTGAAGAATATCACCCGCAGGTGGTCTTCCATGCGGCGGCGCATAAGCATGTGCCGCTGATGGAGCGCAGCCCGGCGGAGGCGATCAAGAATAACGTCTTCGGCACGCGCAATCTGCTGGAATCCGCAAGCAGCCACGGCGTGGAACGCCTTGTGCAGCTTTCCACTGATAAGGCGGTCAACCCGACGAATGTTATGGGTGCGACCAAGCGCATCACCGAGATGCTCATCCAGCGCTATGGTGAGAAGACGAGCATGAAATGCATGGCCGTTCGCTTTGGCAACGTGCTGGGCAGCCACGGCAGCG
>CAZACE010000124.1:0-823 GCA_964483255.1 uncultured Oscillospiraceae bacterium | reverse complement strand
ATGGAGGCGCAGATCCGCAAGGGAGGTCCGGTGACGGTGACCCATCAGGACATCACCCGCTACTTCATGACCATCCCCGAGGCGGCGCAGCTGGTGCTGCAGGCGGGCGGCATTGCTAAATCCGGTTCGATTTTCGTTCTGGATATGGGCGAGCCGGTGCGCATCATGGATCTGGCCGAAAAGCTGATTCGCGCCTATGGCTACGAGCCGAACGTCGATATGCCCATCAAGATTATCGGCCTGCGTCCGGGCGAGAAGCTCTACGAGGAGCTGCTCATGGATTCCGAGCGCGACAAGATGGTGAGGACTGCGCACAAGAAGATCTTCGTGGCGAACGTGGATCACGTGGATGATGAGCAATTTGAGCGCATGATGACTACGCTTGAAGCCGTAATCGACAGCAACGACGAGCGCGCCGTGGAAGCGGTTGCCAGCGTCGTGCCGACCTATCATCCCTGGAAGGACAAGAAGCCGGACGGGACGAAGGCGGCAGGCTGATTCCAACCAAATATAAAGACCGGTGCAGCTTTTTCTGCATCGGTTTTTTGTATATGGGAAGAAAAGGAAGAAATGGATCGTCTATTTCCATAGAGAAAGAAAACCGCCGCAAAGCCATGCTCTGCGGCGGTGGAAATCACAGGGAAGAGAGGATGCGCACGACGCTGGAGAGGGATTCGTTGAGCTCTCGGAACTCAGAGACGCTCAGGCCCTCCACCTGCATCTGAATCTGGCGGGAGATGGTCGCGCGGATGGCGTCGAGCTTTTCCTTGCCGGACTCAAGCAGCACGATGTTCACCACGCGGCGATCGTTCTCGTCATGCTG
>CAZACE010000123.1:0-5461 GCA_964483255.1 uncultured Oscillospiraceae bacterium | reverse complement strand
GGGCTCCGTGGTGGATTTGTCCACGGTGGGCGGCGTTTGTGTGGATAAGCATTCCACCGGCGGCGTGGGCGATACGACGACGCTTGTGCTGGTTCCCCTTGCCGCGGCGTGCGGCGCGAAGGTGGCGAAGCTTTCCGGCAGAGGTCTTGGCCATACCGGCGGCACGCTGGATAAGCTGGAGAGCATTCCGGGCTGCTCGATCGATGTCTCTCAGGAGAATTTTATCCGCCAGGTGCAGGAGATCGGCTGCGCGGTCATCGGCCAGACGCAGGATTTGTGCCCTGCCGATAAGGCGCTCTATGCCCTTCGCGACGTTACCGGCACGGTGGGCAGCATTCCGCTGATTGCCTCAAGCATTGTCAGCAAAAAACTGGCCAGCGGCGCGGGCGCGATCGTGCTGGATGTGAAGACGGGTTCGGGCGCGCTGATGCAGACGGTGGACGAGGCCATCGAGCTGGCAAAGACCATGGTGGAAATCGGCGCGCTGGCGGGGAAGCCCATTCTCGCGCTGGTTACGGGTATGGATCAGCCGCTGGGCACGCATGTGGGCAATGCGCTGGAGGTTAAGGAAGCGATCGATATCCTCGCGGGCCGCGCAAAGGGCGATCTGCTGGAGGTTTCTCTGGAGCTGGGCAGCCGGATGCTGGTGGCCTGCGGCGTGGCGAAGAACGTTGAGGATGGCAGGAAGAGAATGATCGATGCGCTGGAAAGCGGCGCGGGTCTTGCCAAGCTGAAGGAAATGATCAACGCTCAGGGCGGTGACGGAAGGGTCTGCGACGAGCTGGCGTATCTGCCGCATGCGGCGTATAAGATCAGTGTGCCGTCGCTTATCTCCGGCTATGTGGCGAGGATGGACACGACGGCCATTGGCTACTGCGCGCAGATGTTGGGCGCGGGCAGGCAGAAGAAGACCGATGTCATCGATCCGGCCGTGGGCATGGTGATGGACGTCCGCCTGGGCGATTATGTGAACGCGGGCGACAGCCTGGCTACGATCTATCTGAACAAGCGCGAGCTGGCCAATGATGCCATTGCGCGCATGCAGCGGGCGATCACGATCACGCAGGAGAAGCCTGAGCTGCCGCCGCTGATCTATGCGGCTGTATCGCGCGAGGGCGTGATAAGATAATCATTCCGACTGCCCAAGGACGGGCGTGAAAAGGAAAGCATGAAGAGTATTTTGAGGGATAATTGGGACAAGAAAGCGAGGCTTTTGCTGCGCCATCTGCGCCCGGCGGCGAGCGCGCTGCTCATTGGCGTGGTCGCGTCGCTGGTGCTGACGCTGCTGCGCATGGGCTTCACACAGGTGATCCGCTTCACGGTGGACGGTGTGCTGCTGGGCGATATGTCCGGCCTTCCGGCCTTTACTTCGCAGCTGGATGTGAAGCTGCTGCTTCTCATCGCGTGCGCGCTGGCAGCGGCGATCTCCGTGGCGGAGTTCGCTGTGGGCTATCTGCAGGACAGCCGCCTGTCGATGGGCTCGGAGCGCTTTGTCAAGTCGCTTCGCGATGCGCTTTATAGCCGCATCCAGCGCCTGCCCTACAGCTGGCATGTGCGCCATTTGACCGGCGACATCATTCAGCGCTGCATTTCGGATGTTGAGATCGTGCGCACGTTTGTCATGGATCAGCTGCTCAATCTGGTGAGCACGCTGTTCATGATTTTTTCCTGCGTGACCATCATGTTCACGATGAATGTGAAGATGGCGCTGCTGGCGGCGGCGTTTGTGCCGGTGATCGTCGGCTATTCGATCGTATTCTATCATCATGTTTCCAGCAAATTCCGCCGGACGGACGAGGCGGAGGGCGCGCTGTCCTCCGTCGTGCAGGAGAATCTGACGGGCGTGCGCGTGGTGCGCGCGTTTGGCCGGGAGAAGATGGAGCTGGAAAAGTTCCGCGAGAAGAACGAACACTACACCAGCCTCTGGCTGAATCTGGGCGACTGGCTTTCAGGCTTCTGGACGCTGGGCGATATGATGAGCATCATTCAGGTGTTCGCCATCGTGGTACTGGGCGTTCAGATGTGCTGCCGCGGGGAGATCACCCTGGGTGTATATCTGGCGTTTGTGAATTACACGCGCCAACTGACCTGGCCGGTGCGCAACCTGGGCCGCGTGATTTCGGAGATGAGCAAGGCGGGCGTGTCCATCGACAGGCTTCTGTATATCCTGGAATCCGAGGAAGAAAAGCCGACGGAGAATCCGGTGCAGGCCGATCTTCACGGCGAGATCCGCTTTGAAAACGTGAGTTTTGCCTATGAGAATGCGCCCGTGCTGGAAGATGTGAGCTTTGCCATCGGCGGCGGAAAGACGCTGGGCGTATTCGGCGAAACGGGCAGCGGCAAGAGCACCGTTGCGCTGCTGCTGGCCAGGCTCTATGATCCGCAGCAGGGCAGGATCACCATTGGCGGCGTGGATGTGAAGGACATGGATCTTGGCGCGCTGCGTCGGGGCGTGGGCGTTGTTTTGCAGGAGCCTTTCCTCTTCTCGCGCACGCTCAAAGAGAATATCGCCATCACGAAGGAGGACGCGACGATGGACGACGTGGCGCGTGCCGCGCGCGACGCCTGTCTGGATGCGTCCGTCGGTGAATTCGTAAACGGCTATGACACGATCGTCGGCGAGCGCGGCGTAACCCTCTCCGGCGGACAGAAGCAGCGCACGGCGATTGCCCGCACGCTGCTCTCCGGCGCGCCGGTGATGGTGTTTGACGATGCGCTCTCCGCTGTGGATGCGAAGACCGATGAAGCGATCCGAAAGCGCCTGCGGGAAGCGGCCGGCGGCTCGACGCTGATCCTGATTGCGCATCGTGTGGCGACGCTCATGCAGTCGGATCACATCATCGTGCTGGAGAATGGAAAGATCATCGAATCCGGTACGCCGGAAGCGCTGATCGAGCGCGGCGGCGTATTCGCCAAAGCGGCTGCGATGCAGGCGACGATGGGAGAGGAGGCGGCTGTATGAGCGAAAAGCAGAAGAAGGCCTCGTTTTCCCTGATTCCGTGGAAGCAGCTCATGCCCATCGTGATGCGCTATAAGCGTCAGCTGATCATCGTCATCGTGAGCAACATGCTGCTGGCGGTCATCGATCTGCTTTTTCCGCTTCTGCAGAGCCGCGCGGTGGATGATTTCATTATTCGGGGCTCTCTGGTGGGATTTGGCCGATTCATCGGGCAGTATGGCGCGCTGCTTATTCTGGAGCTTGTGCTGCTGGTGGCGTATTTCAAAAACTGCATGGCGGCGGAACTGTACATCGGGCGCGACATGAAGGAAGCTTGCTTTGTCAATTTGCAGCGCCTGAGCCTTGATTACTACAATGTGACCAGCGCGGGCCACAGCCTCTCGCGCGTGATGAGCGACACGGACCGAATCGCGGCGACCGCTGCATGGACGTTCCCCAACATCCTCTGGGCGCTTTCGTATATTCCGGGCGTGTATATCGTGCTGCTGATGCTGGATGTAAAGCTTGCGCTGACGCTGATCGTGCTTGCGCCGATTGTCGCGCTGCTCACCGTGTATTTCCAGAAGAAGCTCATTGCGCTCAACCGCGAGGTGCGCGCGCAGCATTCGCGCATCACCAGCGGCTACAATGAGGGCATCATGGGCGCGAAGACGAGTAAGACACTCGCGCTGGAGGATAAGCTCTGTGCCGAATTCAAGGAAATCACGAGCAAGGCGTCCATGGCGGGCATTGCGCATGGGCGCATGCGCGCCGTCTATGTGCCGCTGATTGTACTGTGCGGCACGCTGGCGGCCAGCGCAACGCTTGGTCTCGGCGGCGCTCAGGTGCTGGGCGGCAGGCTGAGCATCGGCGTGCTCAGCGCGTTCATGACCTATGCGCTCAGCCTTTTCCAGCTCTTCAGGCAGACGGCGACGTTCATCTCCAACACGATCTCGCTGCAGGCCAATGTCGAGCGCGTGGCTGAGCTCATTCACGAGCGACCCACGGTGGTGGACAGGCCGGAGGTTATCCAAAAGTACGGCGATTGCTTCGAACCGAAGAAGGAAAACTGGGAAGATATGCGCGGCGAAGTGACCTTCGAGGACGTCTCCTTCCATTATCTTGAGGAAGGTGAGGAAGTGCTGAGCCATGTGAACCTGCATGTGCCCGCGGGCGCGACGATTGCCCTGGTGGGCGAAACCGGCGCTGGTAAGAGCACGATGGTCAATCTCGTCTGCCGCTTCTTTGAGCCGACGCAGGGGCGCATTCTCATCGACGGGCGCGATGTACAGGAGCGCAGCCAGCTCTGGCTGCACAGCCATATCGGCTATGTCCTGCAGGAGCCGCATCTGTTCTCCGGCACCATCCGCGACAACATCCGCTACGGAAAGATAGACGCTACGGACGAGGAGATTGAGGCGGCGGCGCGCGCGGTGAATGTGGACAAAGTGGCCGCGAAGCTGCCCAGGGGCTATGATACGGACGTGGGCGAGTGCGGCGACAACCTTTCCACCGGCGAAAAGCAGCTGATCTCCTTCGCGCGTGCAATCATCGCCAAGCCTGCGATCTTCGTGCTCGACGAGGCGACCAGCTCCGTCGATACGGCGACCGAAATGATGATCCAGCAGGCGACGAAGCGGCTTATGGAAAATACGACTTCTTTTGTCATCGCGCACAGGCTTTCCACTGTCCGTCAGGCCGACGTGATTCTGGTGATTGAGCACGGCGAAATCACCGAGCGCGGCACGCATGACGAGCTGCTCAAGCTGGGCGGTGCGTACTACGAGCTGTATACCACGCAGCTGAGCAAGCAGGAACAAAAGAATATCTCTTGACTTTTTCGTCTGCCGGGCATATACTGTTCGTATCTGAAATGACGAAGAAGAGTAACCGTTTGGGGCTTGCCCAAAGAGAGATGCGTCACCGGCTGAAAGCGCATCGGCGAAGCGAAGCGGTGAAGACCACCTTCCGATCGGATCGCGAGGCGCGCGATACAGCGGCAAAGAGCACCAATCAGGGTGGAACCACGGGCAGATGTTTTCCGCTCGTCCCTCGAACAAACGCGAGGGACGAGCGTTTTTTCGTCCCAGAGTAACTAAACCTTCCCCCTATGGGGAAGGGGGAGCGCCGTAGGGGAGGCGGATGAGGTCTCCGCTCGCGGCGCACAAAGAAAGGGAATGATATCATGAAGATCATCTACAAAGACGGCACGACGGGCGAGTGCCCGCAGGAGCAGGAGCTGCACGTCATCCGCCATACGGCGGCGCACATTCTGGCGCAGGCGGTCAAGAATCTCTATCCGCAGGCGCACTTTGCCTATGGCCCGGCGACCGAGAACGGCTTCTACTATGACGTAGATCTGGGCGATGTGAAGCTCAATGACGGCGATCTGGCAAAGATCGAGGCCGAGATGAACAAGATTGTCAAGAGCAATCTGCCCATCAAGGCGTTCACCCTTCCGCGCAATGAAGCGATTGCCCTCATGCAGGAGCGCGGCGAGGTTTACAAGGTCGAGCATATCGG
>CAZACE010000122.1:0-5486 GCA_964483255.1 uncultured Oscillospiraceae bacterium | reverse complement strand
GCTGGCTAAGGAAAACCCGAATGCCACGGGCGATGAGATCGATGCGTTTCTGGCGGGGAATCTGTGCCGCTGCTCCGGCTATGTGAGCCAGAGGCGCGCGGTGAAGAAGTACCTGGCGATGGCTGCAGGGGAGGGGCGCGCATGAACGGCGAAAAGAAAAGCCGCGTGATCGGCGGCGTCGGCAGGCCTGTGCCCAAAAAGGACGCGCCTGCGCTGCTGACCGGTAAGCCTGTCTATGTCGCGGATATCGCGCCGAAGGACTGCCTGTGCGTGAAGCTCATGCACAGCCCGCATGCGCATGCGATGATTGAAGAGATCGACGTTTCCCGCGCCGAAAAGCTGCCGGGCGTCGCCTGCGTGCTCACGTATAAGGATGTGCCGGATGTGCGCTTTACGCAGGCAGGCCAGACCTATCCGGAGTTCAGCCCGTATGACCGCCTGATTCTGGATCGCCATCTGCGCTGCGTGGGCGATCCGGTCGCCATCGTCGCCGCCGAAACAGAGCGTCAGGCGCTCTCTGCGATGAAGCTGATCAAGGTCAAGTATCAGGTGCTCCCTGCGATTCTCGATGCGAAGCAGGCCATCGACAATCCGACGATCATTCATCCGGAGGAAAGCTGGCATGCCCTGGTGCCCTCCTGCGGCGCGAATAATCTGCGCAATCTCGTTGCCGAGGGCGAGGACGCCGAAGGCGACGTCGAGACAGAGTTGGCCCAATGCGATATCGTGATTGATCGCGAGTATTCCACCCGGGCTAACCAGCAGTGTATGATGGAAACATTCCGCGCCTTTGCGCGGCTGGATACCTACGGCAGGCTGGAAATCGTCACCTCCACGCAGGTGCCCTTCCATGTGCGCCGCATCATCGCGACAGCGCTGGATATCCCCAAGAGCCGCGTGCGCGTAGTCAAGCCGCGTATCGGAGGCGGCTTCGGCGCAAAACAGACCGCGGTCTGTGAACAGTATCCGGCGATCGTCACGATGAAGACCGGACGTCCTGCGATGATTGTCTATACCCGCGAGGAGTCGATGACCCTCTCCTCGCCGCGCCATGCGATGACCATGCATGTGCGCCTTGGCGCGATGAAGGATGGTACGATCCGCGCGATTGATCTGCATACGCTCTCCAATTCTGGCGCGTATGGCGAGCATGGCCCCACGACCGTGGGTCTGTCCGGCCATAAGTCTATCCCGCTGTATACGCATCATATGAAGGCTTACCGCTTTGCCTGGCATACGGTGTATACAAACACCATGAGCGCAGGCGCGTATCGCGGCTACGGTGCGACGCAGGGTCTGTTTGCTGTGGAATCTGCCGTCAATGAGCTGGCGCACGCGCTGAACATGGATCCCTCCAAGCTGCGCGAGCACAACATCGTGCGAGAGGGCGAAGTCATGCCTGCTTATTATGGCGAGACGGCTTCCAGCTGCACAATCGATAAGTGTATCGCCCATGCAAAAGAGATGATCGGCTGGGCGGAAAAGTATCCTTCCCGCGTGCTGGAAAACGGCCATATCCGCGCTGTCGGCATGGGCATTGCCATGCAGGGCTCGGGTATCTCCGGCGTGGATACCGGTGCGGTCCTGATCCGCCTGGGCGACGACGGTATCTACAACATGTCCATCGGCGCGACGGATATGGGCACCGGCTGTGATACGATCCTCGCGCAGATGGCGGCGCAGTCGCTGGAATGCTCTGTGGATAATATCACCGTCCACGGCGTGGATACCGATACATCGCCATATGATTGCGGTTCCTACGCCTCCAGCACGACATACGTCACAGGCATGGCGGTCGTCAAGACCTGTGAGGAAATCCGAAAGAAGATCATCCGCGTGGGCGCAAAGCTGCTTTCCTGCCGGGAAGGCGACGTCCTCTTTGAGGGCGACCGCGTCGTGCGTGCCGAGGGCGGGGAAAGCGTGACCCTTGCCGAAATCGCCAATGCGCATATGATGGCAGGTTTTGAGGATATCTCCGCCTGCGTTTCCAGCGGCTCTCCGGTATCGCCGCCGCCGTTCATGTGCGGCTGTGCGGAAATCGATCTGGATCCGCTCACGGGCGAGGTGAAGCTGGTTGACTACGTTGGTGTGGTGGACTGCGGCACGGTCATCAACCCGAATCTGGCGATGCGCCAGACCGAGGGAGGCCTGCTGCAGGGCATCGGCATGGCGCTTTATGAGCGTCCGACGCTGGATCATCTGGGCCGGACGGTCAGCAATTCCTTCCTGCAGTACAAGATTCCTGCGCGCGTGGATGCACCCAGCATCCGTGTGGAATTCGAGCCGAGCTATGAGCCGACCGGTCCGTTTGGCGCGAAGTCCATCGGCGAATGCGTGATCAACACGCCTGCGCCTGCGATTGCCGATGCTGTGTACAATGCCAGCGGCGTACGCGTGCGCCATCTGCCCATCACCAGCGAAAAGGTGCTGCTGGGCGAGAAGGAATGAGCGCGGCAATCAAGCTGGGCGTCGTGCTGCTGGCGGCCGGGCGCAGCGAACGCTTTGGCAGCAACAAGCTCCTTGCGAATCTTGATGGCAGACCGCTGGTCTGTCGTGCGCTGGAGGCGATGCGCGCAGCCCCGGCGGCGAGGCTTTGCGTCGTGACAGGAAGCGACGGGATCGCGGCGCTTGCCTGTGAATACGGCTATGCCGTGATCCGCAATGATTTGCCGCAGCTTGGTCAGTCGCATTCTGTTCGCCTTGGCGTTCGGGCGATGCAGGATATGGATGCCGTGCTTTTGCTTGTCGGCGATCAGCCAATGCTCACAGGCGCGTCGCTTTCGCGCCTCGTGCAGGCGTTTGCCGAGTCTGAAAAGGGAATCGCCTGCCTGCGCGATGAGACGCACATGGGCAATCCGGCCGTATTTGCGGCGAAGTATTATCCCGAGCTTCTTGCGCTTTCGGGCGATCGCGGAGCGAAGGGGATTCTCCGGGCGCATGAGCATGATCTGCTCGTTGTCGACTGCGTGCAACCCGGAGAGCTTGCGGACGCGGACACGCCGCAGGCGCTTGCGGTCATCATGCAATCGCAATAAGGAACAGCCGCCGGTTTGCCGGCGGCTGTTTGCTTATGCGCATTTTATAGCTGGATATCGTAATAGATATGGTCATCGCTTGTTTTGCCAGCAGGTATTGCGTTTACGCGCAGCGTTTTCCCGCTGAGCGATCCGGTCGGACAGGCAAATACATTGCTCGGGGAATAATCCTGAAGCACCTGCCAGCTGCCGTCTTCAAGCAAAAGACTGAAACGATATTCGGGGCTGACCGTCCGTCCGCGCATGCATTCCGCCGTGAAGAGGGTCATATCGCCCTGCGTTGCTTGATCCAGCCAGACGTTTGTGATGAAGTCGATGGCGTCAAGGTATTCGTCGGCGGAACTGTAGAAGAGATGATCTACGGGCTTTCCGGAAGCATAAAGGTTAAAGAACTCGGCGAATTTCTCGCTGAAAAGATCGGCTCCGCTGCCACACAAGTGGAAAAGATCATAATAATATTCGTCCAGCACAGGTACAAAGGAGTGCTTGGCCATGGAAAAATCATAACAGGGAATGCCCTGCTCAAGGCAATAGCTTCTGAAGATGGCGTTCTGCTCCAGATAGGTGTTGCGGCGCAGTGCGTGAGCGGTCAGGTTGGGGGAGATGATCACGAGCAGCTTACTGCCGTTTTTCTCACAAAGATCCCGGTATTCCAGCAGCTTGCGCTTGGTATACGCATTGAGCACAGGCGTTTCATCTGAGTAATACGGCCGGATGCCTGAATTGCGCATCACGCCGTGGCCGTCGCCGTCGCCTGTGTTGCGAAGGAAACCGCGCCCCCGATACTGCATACCGCCGCCCACCAGACCGGTTTGCGAGAAGAATTCATCTGTATGAAAGCGCAGATTGTAGGAGTATTCAACGTCGCCGAGACTGCGCGCAAAGAAATATTTGAATAGAAGAATACGATCGATAAACGCCTGATCGTGCGCCACGCTGTCCAGGTAATATCGCAGTGAGATCAGCGGATGCTCAAGCAGGAAAGGGGATAGGCGCATCTGCGTCTGTATGTCCTCTCCGCCGCCGAAGAGGGTGTCGCCCTCTACAACGAGAACGACGTAGTCAGGCTGATTGGTCTGATACATGAGGCGGGATGCCGCCAGCGCGCCGGGAAGGCTCATGTGATTGGCAGTTACGCTGTAGGTTTCAAGACCTGTTTTTTCAGTAATCAGCTCTCCGTTGAAATTGGCGAATACCACGGAAGAGCCGACGATGGCCAGTTCAACATCGCTGCGTCGGGTCAGCTCATCAAAGGTATAGTAGGAATGGGCATCTGTGCGCAGCAGGAAGGCGTTGGCAGCCTGAATGACAAAAAAGGGAAGAATGAAAAAAGCGGCACAGCGCAGGAATGTGATTATTTTTCGGAGGAAATGCTTCATGGTCATACCTCCAGATCAGAACACGGCATAGATGAAGCCGGTCAGTGCATTGGGCACGTAGAAGAACATCGTGTAGAACAGGAGGATATATAGCAGAATCCAGCGCTTGGCGGTCGGAAGCTCCATCAGCCATACGCGCATCTTCTTGCCGCGTTCCTGCATCACAGAAACGAACAGTAGAATCATCAGCGCGCCAAAGAGCACGGCGAAGTCGCCCGCGCTCACGCCCAGGGAGAGCAGCGTGCCATCCGCCAGCTGCGCAAAGCGGGGAGAAACCAGCGTTTTGCCCAGCATCGCAAAGGCGTCCGAAAGGCGCAGCGCACGGTCAAAGTACCAGCCGATATTCACGATCAGGAACGTGCGCAGCACGCGGAAGAAATAGAATTTCCGGCTGGAAACCAGCGCGGCATGCTTTTCGCCGAAGCGCCTGTAGGCCGGCTCCATCAGCGCGCTGAACGCGAGGATCAGGCCATTGTACAAGCCCCAGGCGATGTAATTGCCCGTCGCGCCGTGCCAAAGGCCCACCAGCAGGAACACCAGAATATTGCCAAGCGCTGCCGGCAGTGCGCGCGCGACGTCCGCGCCGAGGCGCTTTTTGGCGGCTTTGGTCAGGCTCTGCATGGGCTTGGTCAGCGCGAAGGGATAAAACACATAGTCGCGCATCCAGCTGCCCAGACTGATGTGCCATCTGCGCCAGAAATCGCCCAGCGAAACCGAGAAATACGGCCGCTTGAAGTTGGGCGCAAGATGGATGCCCATCAGCTCTGCGCCGCCCGTAACCAGATCGATGCCGCCGGAGAAATCGGCATACTGCTGCAGGGAATACATGAGCACGGCCACGACGATCACCGCGCCGCCGTAGGGCGTGTGATCGGCAAAAACGGTCTCGATCAGCGGGAAGGCATGATCAGCGATGACCTTCTTTTTAAAGAAGCCCCAGAGCATGAGAATGAGGCCGTTTCGGATGTTGGAAAGGGCAAGTTTGTTCGGTGCGGTCAGCTGCGGCGCGAGCGCATCATAGCGGCCGATGGGACCCTGGATGAGCTGCGGGAAGAAGGAAACGAACAGCGCA
>CAZACE010000121.1:0-5491 GCA_964483255.1 uncultured Oscillospiraceae bacterium | reverse complement strand
GCTTGTTGCGCTCTTCCTCAACGCGGGCGTCAACCTCAACGTCGGAGACGATGGTGTTTTCCTTCTTCACAGCAACGCCCTTGTACTCGCCCAGGGTGACGTCCGGCTTGACGAACACCTCGCAGGTGAACTTCAGGTTCTTGCCGGCGCCGATCTCCTGGATCTCAATCTCCGGGCGGTCGACGACCTCGATCTTGTTCTCCTCAACGGCCGGGCCATAGACCTCGTCGAAGATCAGCTCAAAGGCCTCGTCATAGAAGACGCCCTCGCCGTACATGTTCTCGATCATCTTGCGCGGAGCCTTGCCCTTGCGGAAGCCCGGGATGGTGACCTGATTGCGGACCTTGAGGTACGCCTTGGCCATCGCCTCGTCAAACTTGGCGCTGTCCACATCAAAATACAGCTTAACCTTATTGCTGGCAATCTTCTCAACGGTGGTGCTCATATGCTTTTGCTCCTCCTGAATATCAAACCATGTTGATTTACTTACTATCTTTGCGCCCGGTATCCCAAAACGCTACCGTATACTATAACACACTTATGAAAGAAGATCAATCCTCAATCGCCGCGCAAAAGCAAATTTTCCCTGTTTTTGCCGCATTTTCACGCGCTTTTCCTCATCTTTTTCCCATCAATCATCATCTCTATGCGCGCCGCTCAGAGAATATGCCTCTTCCCAGAAAGGCTACGTTGGGGATTTCATCCCCAATCCCCTGACAAGGGACTTCGCCCTTGACCCCATGCTCGCTTCGCAGCGGTTTGAAAATACACAGCATAAAAGCACAGGACATTATCCTGTGCCTTTGGGATTAATTCATGACCTTGAAGCCTGCCTCGCGCAGCGCCTCAATGATGCGGCCCGCATGCGCGCGATCCTGTGTTTCCATCGTGATTTCCAGAATAGCGTCGCGGATATCCAGATCAACGTCGGTTCTGTCATGGTGAACGGCCATGACATTCGCGCCGCCCGCGCCGATGATATGGGATACCAGCTCCAGCTGCCCCGGTCGATCCTGCATGAGGATGCGCAGCTTGCTCACGCGGCCTGCACGCAGAAGACCCTTCTCAATGATGCGGGAGATCATCGTCACGTCGATATTGCCGCCGGAGATGACCGCGACGACCTTGCCGGTCGTATCGAACTTCCTGCCCATGATCGCCGCAACCGCCGCGGCGCCCGCACCCTCGGCGACCATCTTGCCGCGCTCCATCAGGAACAGAATCGCCTGCGCGATTTCGTCGTCATCAACGGTGACGACCTCGTCCACATACTGCCTGCAAAGCTCAAAC
This sequence comes from uncultured Oscillospiraceae bacterium, assembly GCA_964483255.1. Lineage (GTDB taxonomy): Bacteria > Bacillota > Clostridia > Christensenellales > Aristaeellaceae > Ventricola. Next base: position 4,201 of record CAZACE010000121.1, on the reverse strand, counting down.
GTCAGATCGCCCGGCTGCTTGACCGCGATGCCGTCGGCGATGGTCTTCGCATGATCCAGCGAAACAACATGACCCGCGTCCAGCGAGGCCTTCATGCCCGCCGCGCCCGCGGCCTGCACGCCGACCACGCGCACATTCGGATGGAGCATCTTCACCGCAGCCGCCACGCCGGAGGCCAGGCCGCCGCCGCCAATCGGCACGACAATGGTTTTCACATCCGGCAGATCGTCCATGATCTCCAGACCGATCGTGCCCTGTCCCGCAATGACCATCGGATCATTGAACGGATGGATGAACGTCGCACCGGTCTCCTCCTGCAGGCGGCATGCTTCGGCGTATGCGTCGTCATACACAGTGCCGTGCAGCACGACCTTTGCGCCCAGTTCACGCGTGGCCATCACCTTCGACAGCGGCGCGCCCGCCGGCATGACGATCGTCGCCGGGCAGCCGAATGCCTTCGCCGCCAGCGCCACGCCCTGCGCATGATTGCCCGCGGAAGAGGCAATCACGCCATGGCTGCGCTCCTGGGGACTCAGGCTCGCAATCTTGATGTACGCGCCGCGCACCTTGAACGAACCGGTATTCTGCAGATCCTCCGTCTTGAGATACACCTGCGTATTGTCATCGGAAAGCGCCTTGAACTGCACAAGACCCGTCCTCTGCGCGACGCCCTTGAGCCTCTCCCTCGCTTCCAGAATCATTCCCAGTGTAACGGACATTTGTATTCCTCCCATAAATCGAGTTCATCTCGCCATTTCGTAAATCATGATGCCGGCCGCCACCGCCGCATTGAGCGACTCCGCGCCGCCGCGCATGGGCAGCGCCAGATGATGCGTCGCCACGTCGCGCACGGCCTGAGAAACGCCGTTTCCCTCACTGCCGATGACCAGCACGGCCTTCTCATGCGGGCAGTTCGCATAAAAATCCGCGCCGCCCAGCTCCGTCGCCACGACGGCATAGCCGCGCAGCTTCATCTGCTCAAGCACTGTCGGCAGATTATCCACACGTTTTGTTGGTACGCGGAAGACAGAGCCCATCGTCGCGCGCAGCGTCTTCGCGCTGTACAGATCTGCGCATGCGCCGGAGAGAATCGCGCCGTCGAAACCGGCTGCGTCCGCCGTGCGCAGAATCGTGCCAACATTACCCGGATCCTGCACGCCATCCAGAGCCACAATCAATCTGCCATCAAGCTGCTCCGGCTCCGGACGAATCTCCACCGTGCACATGACGCCCTGCGGCGTCTTCTGCTCGCTGATCGCCTGCATAATCGCAGACGTTACCAGCAGCACCTCGCAGCCGTTTTCCTCGGCCATGGCAATCAGATCGGCATAATCCTGCTGACGCTTACCGTCCACCACCAGCGTGCGGCACAAATGCAGCGCGAGCGCCTCGCGCACCATCTTCATGCTCTCCGCCAGAAACAGGCCGGATGCACGGCGGTTTTTCGCCTTCTGCAGATCGCGCAGAAACTGCACCTGCGGATTGTGTACGCTCGTAATCTCCTTCATGCTCCCAGCCCTTCCCAAATACATACGGGTATTCTATCGCAAAACGCGCGCAAACGCAAGAAAGAAAGCGGGCCTTCGCCCGCTTTCTTCAATAAATCACAGTATCGCCCTCGGAAACCCCAGAGAGAATCTGAACCTGACTGTCCGTCATCACGCCCAGCTCCACATCACGGTATTCTCCGCTTTGCAGCTGCACATACCAGCCGTCGCCGTCCTGCCGGATCGCTTCGCTGGGCAGCAGCAGCGCATTCGTCACGGAAGAAACCACAATCTCGCCGGAGACGTTCATGCCGCCCAGTACCCGGCTGTCCACCTCGCCCGTCAGCGTCACGTAGACGTCGTACGTCGTCACACCGGAACCGCCGGAGCTCATCGAAGGCATTCCGCCGCCAGTCGTCTCCGAAGCTCCGGTATTGCCCAGCGGCGCAATTTTGTCCACCACGCCTGTGAGCGTCACATCGGAAAGCGCGTCGACGGAAAGCGTCACCCTCTGTCCCGGCTTCACCATCGGGATGTCCAATTCGTCGATTTCAAGAATCAGCTCCATGTCGCCATCCTCCACGAGGGTGATCACCTTCGTGCCGGAGGTGACGCTGTCGCCCTTTTCCACGTCGATGGAAGCAATGCGTCCGTCGCACGGCGCGACAACGACCAGCTGCTCCTGCTTCTCCATGGCCTTTTCCAGCTCGATCTTCTTCTTGGTATAATCGCGCAGCACCTTGTCGTTGTCGTAGTACAGCGGAGTCTGATCCCAGTCGATACGCGCAATGACATCATACTGTTCAAGATACTTGCCCACCTGAATATTCCAGGCCAGGCCCTTGACCGTACCGCCATAGGCGGACACAGCCATTGGCTTGTTGATCTCAAGAATGCCGCTGCCAACCGTCTCGCCGCTCAGCCTCGTCACTTCCACGGGGGAATCCATCGGGTAATCGTCGCTGTTCACCTGAATGACAGCTTGCGTACCGTATCGCTTGAGATCCACGACCCTGCCGGTCACCATGATTCCTTCGCCCGTCACCATGACGGTTTCGTCAATCTCAAGTCCCAGCGGATCTTCGCCCTCCAGTTCCACCTTCATGCGTCCGTCCGTGGAGAGCATGACCACGCAGCCATGTTCGCGATACTGCGCCAGAGCGTCGTCCCCTGCGCGGATATGCACCGCCATGATGCGGCCGTCACAGGGCGCGCGGATGGTGATCTCGTCGGAGTATTTTGCCTGCAGCGGCTCGCCGGTCTCCTGGTCCAGGCGCGGGCGTCCGTCGCGATCGAGCACAGCTTTGTATTTGTACTGTGTGTGCGTTTCGGTGTAGAGCACCTCATCAGAGGCCAGCTGAATATCGTATTCCAGCTGCGCCACCGCTTCTTCAAGTTCGTCGTTTTCCAGCTTCATGAGCAGATCGCCCTCTTTGACGGCGTCGCCCAGACCCACATACCACTCGACCACTTCAGCGTCAATTTCGGCATATGCGCCAGGCATGCTCGCCGGCTGTATCTCGCCGTTTCCATAAACCGTCTTGGAAATCGTGCCGCTGGTCACGCGGGCCGTATCCGCCTGCGCGCAGGCGCTCATGCACAGCATCAGCGCCAGCGCCGGGACAAACATATACTTTTTCATGGCCGCACCTCCGCGTTTAGCTGTAGTGCAGCGCATCAATCGGCTTGAGCTTGGATGCCTTGTTCGCCGGATACAGGCCGAATACAACGCCTACGAACATCGAGAAGCCCAGCGCCAGCTGCGCAACGCCGGCACTCGCTGCAACCTGCATGCCCATATAGGTTTCCAGGACAGACATCAGGCCATAACCCAGCAGAAGGCCCAGCACGCCGCCCATACCCGAAAGCACGATGGATTCGATGAGGAACTGCAGCAGGATGTTGCGCCGCTTGGCGCCGATGGCCTTTCGGACGCCGATTTCACGCGTTCGCTCCGTAACGGAGACGAGCATGATGTTCATGATACCGATGCCGCCTACCAGCAGCGAGATGCCCGCGATGCCGCCGAGCATCATCGTCAGCGTACCGGTCATTTCCTCCATCGTCTCCAGAATTTCTTCCTGGTTCATGATGGAATACGTACTGTCATCCTGATACTTCTTGTACAGGAAATTGTTCACCGCCGTCTCCGCACGGCTGACCGTCGTCGAATCCGTCGCGGACACATAGAACGAACTGATCGACGTGGAATCAAGCATGCGCTGCGCCAATGTGAAAGGCATGATCAGCGAAGAGTTTTCCGAGTCAAGCACTCCGACGATGCGGAACTTTCGCCCATCCACGTGCAGCGTATTGCCCACGACGTTCGTGTTGCCGAACAGATCCGTGGCCAGCTCCTGGCCGACGATGCACACTGCGCTGCGGTTCGTGATGTCCGCATCGATGATGTAGCGGCCGGAGGCCAGTTCGGTATTGACGATATTGGCATAATCCGGATAGACGCCCATGACGGAGGCCGTCGTATTCGTGTTGCCCGCCTTGGCCGTCAGACTGCCAGATACCGTCGGGGAAACATACTGAATATACTCATTGTCCTTGAGCGCAAGCACATCTTCCGTCTTGAGGATGACGGTGCCCTTCGCGCTGGAGCTTCGGGTATTTCTGGAGTTTCTTCCGCCGAAGCCTACGCGACGCGTCTGAATGGTGACGCTGAGCATGTTCGTGCCCATGGACGCGATGGAATCGGTGACCGA
>CAZACE010000120.1:0-5588 GCA_964483255.1 uncultured Oscillospiraceae bacterium | reverse complement strand
CTTGGCGCCTGCACCGGCTGTGGTGCTTGTGCCGCGAAGTGCCCGCGCAAGGCGATCGTCATGCGTGACCGCCGCGCGCCGCGCAACAAGATGGACAAGGTGAAGAAGGCTCCGGTGGCTCCGGCCGCGAAGCCTGCTGCCGCTCCGGCGCCGAAGGCTCCGGCTGCCGAGCAGAAGTAATCAATCCATAAACAGAAGAGGAATGGGCAAAACCATTCCTCTTCTTTCGTTTTTATTATACAGAAATCGAATTATCAGACAAATATGAAGGATTAGAACTTGATTTCTGCATGGATAGCGGTTATAATGAACAGGACTACGTAAAAAAGGCGGTGCCTGTTATGATCGATTTCAAATCTATCCAGTCTGTGGATCCCGAGCTTTGTGCGGCGATGAAGGATGAGTTGATTCGCCAGCGTGAACATATTGAACTGATTGCTTCTGAGAACTTTGTCAGTGATGCTGTTCTGGCAGCGATGGGTTCTCATCTGACCAACAAGTATGCCGAGGGCTATCCAGGCAAGCGCTATTATGGCGGCTGCCAGTATGTCGATGTTGTGGAGAATCTCGCGCGCGATCGCGCAAAGGAACTCTTTGGTGCGGAGCATGCCAATGTGCAGCCGCATTCCGGCGCACAGGCGAATATGGCCGTGTATTTTGCGATGCTGAATCCCGGCGATACGGTGATGGGCATGAATCTCTCTCATGGCGGTCATCTGACGCATGGCAGCCCGGTGAATATGTCCGGTAAATACTTTCATTTCGTGGCTTACGGTGTGACCGATGATGAAGAGGTCATTGACTACGACGCACTGGAGAAGCAGGCGATTGAAGTGCAGCCGAAGATGATTGTCGCTGGTGCGTCTGCGTATCCGCGTGTGATCGATTTTGCGCGTCTGCGTGAGATTGCGAACAAGGTAGGCGCTTTGCTGATGGTCGATATGGCGCATATTGCTGGCCTTGTCGCAGCCGGTGAGCATCCTAATCCTGTTCCGTATGCGGATTTCGTCACGACGACAACCCATAAAACGCTGCGTGGTCCGCGCGGCGGCATGATCCTGTGTAAGGAGCAGTATGCGAAGGCCATCGATAAGGCCATCTTCCCGGGTACGCAGGGTGGCCCGCTGGAGCATGTGATCGCCGGTAAGGCCGTCTGCTTCAAGGAAGCGCTCAGCGACGATTTCAAAGCGTATCAGCATCAGATTGTGCTTAACGCCAAGGCGATGGCGGATGAGTTTGTAAAGCAGGGTATCCGTCTTGTCTCCGGCGGCACGGATAATCACCTGATGCTGCTGGATCTCACAGGCACCGGTGTGACGGGCAAGGCGCTGGAAGCGCTGCTGGGTGCGGCCAATATCACCGTGAACAAGAACACGATTCCCAAGGAGACGCTCAGCCCGTTTGTGACCAGCGGCGTCCGCATTGGAACACCTGCGGTAACCTCTCGCGGCATGAAGGAGCCGGAAATGGTTATCATCGCGCAGTTGATCGCAAAGCTTATCCGTGAGGGCGAAGCTGCTGTGGAGGACGTCAAGCAGGAGGTTCTTGCGCTCTGTGCGCGTTTCCCGCTCTATGAGGGCAGCGTGAACGAGTGATTCAGATACCATACAAAAGCGTATCGGAAGAGATTCCGGTGCGCTTTTTCCTTATTCTCCTTATTCTCCTTATTCTCCTGCGGGAGTTTATGGTTGACACATGCGCACGCAAAGAGTAAAATTAATATGTATGCTTATGTATATATAGAGGGGAGCAGGCTTTTTGATATATCTGGATCATGCAGCGACAACGCCTGTCAGGGATGAAGTCCTGGAAGCGATGCTTCCTTATTTCGCGCAGCGTTTTTCCAATGCAAGCAGTGGCTATGCATCTGCGAGAGATGCGCGCTCTGCCATCGACCATGCCCGCAGCGAAACCGCGGTATCAATTGGCGCAAAGCCCAGTGAGATTTACTTCACATCCGGCGGCAGCGAATCGGACAACTGGGCGTTGATGGGTCTTGCGTCTGCACATCCACAGAAAAAGCATATCATTACCACAAAGATCGAGCATCACGCTGTGCTTCATAGCTGCCGGGCGCTTGAAAAGCAGGGTTATACGATTACGTATCTGGATGTAGACGAACTGGGCAGGGTAAATGCTGAAAACCTTGAGCGCGCAATCCGGCCGGATACGTTGGTGGTTTCCGTGATGCTGGCCAACAATGAAGTGGGCACCATTGAGCCTGTTGCAGAGATTTCGCGGCTTGTGCATGCTCATGGCGTGTATATGCATACAGATGCTGTGCAGGCTGTGGGACATATCCCAGTGAACGTGGAGGAATTGGGCGTTGATCTGCTGTCCATGTCGGCACATAAGTTTGAAGGACCCAAGGGCTGCGGTGCGTTATATGTGCACAGCGGCATAAGGATCGATAATCTGATCTACGGCGGCGCGCAGGAGAGAACCCTTCGTGCAGGTACGGAGAATGTGCCCGCAATTGTGGGTATGGGCAAGGCGCTGGCGCTTTCTGTGAAGGATATGACTGTGGAGATGGCAAGGGTTTCCTCGCTTCGTGATGAGCTGCAGGCGCGACTTGTTCGTCTTGGTGGCGTACGGGTAAATGGCGATTGCCAAAATCGCCTGCCCGGTCATCTGCATGTGACCATTGAAGGGGCAAATACGCAGCTGCTGCTTATGCAGCTGGACATGGCAGGCATCGCCGTTTCTGCGGGCAGCGCATGTTCTTCCGGTGCTGCGGAGCGGTCTCATGTGATTGAGGCGATGAGGCTTGGCGGCGAAAGGCAGGCGGATATCCGCTTTTCACTCGGGGCGGATAATACGATCGATGAGATTGCCGTGGTGGATAATACAATGCGGCGGATTTTGAAAAGATAAAGGAGAATATTCCCTTTTATGATTTACGGCAACAAAGAAGGCATCCGCGATTCCGTACTTGCGCAGCTGGAAACACTGTATGATCTGGATTTGACGGGCGAGATCTTCGCGCCGGCGGAGCTGCTGGATGTACTTGCGGCGTTCACCTGCGCCATCAATCGCGAAATCAGCATCTATGTTTCCCGAAGCGGTGCAATCCTGGATATCACCATCGGCGGTCTGAACAGCGTGGATCTCAAGGACATGCATCTGCGCCGCAATACACGCCGCCTGAGCATGATCCGCTGCATTCATACCCATCCGGGTGGAAATCCGCAGCTTTCGGATGTGGATATCAGCTCGCTGCGTTCCATGAAGTTCGACGCTATGGCGGCAGTTGGCGCGAAAGATGGCAAGGCCACCGGTATTCAGGCGGCATTCCTTGGCGAAATCGTAAACGGCGTCAATAAGGTCTTCATGACCGAGATTACGCCGGTCAAGAAGATTCCGCAGCGTGCTTGGATGGACGCCATTGAGCGCGCGGACAGCGAGGTTATGATCGGCGCGAGCTCCAGCACGCAGGAGGAAAAGGAGCGCGCATATCTGGTTGGCCTCGACAGTGAGCGCTCGCTTGAAGAGCTTGCGCGCCTGGCAGATACCGCAGGCGCAGTCGTCGTGGGCAGGATGCTCCAGAAGAAGACGAGACCGGATACGGCGACCTATATCGGCAGCGGCAAAGCGGATGAGCTTGCGCTCGATTGCCAGGCGAAGGACGCCGATATCGTGATTTTTGACGATGAGCTTTCCGGCGTGCAGACGCGCAATCTGGAGGATGTGCTGCGCGGCGTGAAGGTGCTCGATCGCACGACGCTGATTCTGGATATCTTTGCTCAGCGTGCACAGTCCCGCGAGGGCAGGCTGCAGGTTGAATTGGCGCAGATGGCCTATCAGCTGCCGCGCCTCATGGGTCACGGCGTTTCCATGTCGCGCCTTGGCGGCGGCATTGGCACCAGGGGTCCGGGCGAAACCCGACTTGAGATGGACAGACGCCGTATCCGCAGGAGGATGAGCGATCTGCGTCATGAGATTAAGGAGCTTGAGGAGCAGCGCGGCTTGCGCCGCGCGCGCCGCGAGAAGAATCGCGTGCCTGTGGTGGCGCTGGTTGGCTATACCAATGCTGGTAAATCCACGTTGCTCAACGCGCTCAGCGATGCGAATGTGCTGGCGGAGGATAAGCTTTTTGCAACGCTGGATCCTGTTGTGCGCACGGTGAAGCTGCCCAGCGGCGGGGAATTTCTGCTGGTTGATACCGTCGGCTTTATCAGCAAGCTGCCGCATGCGCTGGTCGATGCGTTTAAATCAACGCTGGAAGAGGCACTGCTTGCGGATATCCTCCTGATTATCTCTGACGGTGCTTCGGATGAAATGCTCCATCAGCATGACGTCGTGCTGGAAGTGCTCAAATCCCTCGGCGCTGAGGATAAGCCGATGATCGACGTGATCAATAAGGTGGATCTGCTGGAAGTAAGGCCGCAGTGGCCCGGCGCGCATTTCATCAGCGCGAAGACGGGCGAGGGCATCGAGGCGCTGCTTGAGGAAATCAAGCGCCAGATCCGCGGCGTGCAGCGCAAGCTGCGCGTGGTAATTCCGTATGCACAGGGTGCTCTGGGTTCCATGCTCCACAGTCATGGCAGCGTGCTTTCGGAGGAATACACCGATACCGGTGTTGTGATGGAAACCATGGCAGATGACGAGCTCTATGGCAAGCTTGCCTCGAAGCTCGGTGAGAAGGCGCTCACCTGGCTCGAATAAGCAAACCTTTCGTTGGTTTGCGCGAAGCGAAGATGGGGTCTGGGGATGAAATCCCCAGCCGGGTTTGGGCGGAAGCCCAACGTATCTCTTTTCCAAAGAAAGGATCGATTGAATGCTTGCAATGCGGGCAATTGCGGCGCTTGCCATGGGCGCAGCCATGATGTTTGAATCATGGGCGTTCATGGTGCCGCATCAGGATCCGACAGATACGCTGATTCTGGTCAATAAACATAATCGTGCGCCGGCAGTACCCATTACGCTGGTGAAGCCCGATGTGCCGCCGACCAGAGAGGCGCTCTCGGAGAATATTTACATGCAGCCGATTGCTGCAAATGCGCTGGAAGAGCTCTTCGCGGCGGCGAAGAATGACGGACTCACGCTGCTGGCGACGAGCGGATTTCGCAGTTATTCCACGCAGAAGGCCATTTTTGAGCGTAAGCTGGAGACCATGAGTGAGCGCGCAGCCAATGCCAGCGTGGCCAAGCCGGGTTATTCCGAGCATCAGACGGGCCTTGCAATGGATGTGGAAGGAGAGTCTAGCCTGGGCCTGGGTCTTGTGGAAGACTTCGGCGAAACGCCGGAAGGCAAGTGGCTTGCTGAGCATTGCCATGAATATGGATTCATTATCCGCTATCCAAAAGGAAAAACGGATATCACCGGCTATATCTATGAACCCTGGCATATCCGATACGTAGGAAGAGAAGCCGCGGCAGAAATTGCGGCGCTTGATGTGACGTTCGAGGAATATATCCTCATGGTGCGGGGTGACCGCGTGGAATTCCTGAAAGGAGAAACTTCTGATGAACTGGCGAATTAAGCTGAGCGCAATTGCGCTTGTACTGATGATGCTTGTTGCGCCCTGCGCAGCGGAGATGCTCGATCTTTCCGCGCTGGGCGATATCCAGGAGGCGCAGATGATCGAG
>CAZACE010000119.1:0-5645 GCA_964483255.1 uncultured Oscillospiraceae bacterium | reverse complement strand
CATTATAACACATCCTCCTACTTATTAAAAGGATTTAGATTAGAAATAGTATCAGGGCGGCAGCCCTAACGTTCTCCCCCGTTCCTCAGATCGTCATGCCGCCGTCTACAACGATGTTCGCGCCGGTCATAAAGCCGATGCCCTGCGCGCTTGCAAAAACGATGGCCTTGGCGACCTCGTCGCTTGTGCCCAGGCGGCCCAGCGGCTGGCGGGCGACGAAGTTCTTCATCGCCTGCGCAGGATCGTCCGTGCGATCGATGCGCCCCTGCAGGGACGGAGAAAGCACCGTGCCCGGACTGACGCAGTTGATGCGGATGCCTTCGCTCACGTATTCAGCCGCCATGGACTGCGAAAGCGCGATCATAGCCCCCTTGGTCGCGCTGTAAATGGCGCGATTCTTGAGGCCCGTGAGCGCTGCGACGGAGGCGACATTGACGATGCTGCCCTTCGTTTCCCGCAGATACGGCATCGCCAGGCGGCTGAGCATAAACACGCTCTTCACGTTCGTGTTCATCGAGCGGTCCCAGTCATCGGGGTTTGCAGTTTCCACGCTGCCGTCCACGACGATGCCCGCCGCATTCACCAGCACATCGATCCGGCCGAATTTCTCGACGGTTTCGCGGACAATCGCCTCGCAGCCCGCCTGCGTACCTACGTCTGCCTGCACAGCGATGACGCTGCCGCCATTTTCTGCGATCTCCGCGCGCGTGCCCTCACAGCTGGCAGACAGGGAATTGACCACGACGTTCGCGCCGTAAGCGGCAAAGAGTTTCGCCGCCTCGCGGCCCATGCCCGCGCCGGAGCCGGTGACGATGACGGTCATATCACGAAAATCAAACATAGAATCCTCTCCTTATTCTATTTCATTCACTTTTTATTCACAGCCGTCTTCCATTTGTCTGAGAAATAGAACCACAGGCCGATAAAGAACGGCGTAAAGCCCGCCAGCGCGTCGCCCAGCCAGAAGCCATAGTGCTTCATATCCAGCACAAGACCCAGCAGCACGGCAAGACCGATACGCATAACGATACCGTCGAGGATCGCCGTAGCGAAGTTCATCTTATAATCGCCGCTGCCGTTGATCAGCGCATTCATGATCGCGCGCAGCGCAGCGCCCGCAAAGAGCATCACAGCGATTGGCACATATTTTTCTCCGATTTCAAGCACGGCGCTGTCGCGCGTGAAGACAGAGAAGACCGCATCCGGGAAGAAGACAATGACCGAGGAGAACACTGCCGCCACACTCAGGGTGATCATCGCCAGGCGCACAAGGATCTTCCTGACGCGGCCATACTCGCCTGCTGCGATATTCTGGCCAACCATCGTGGATCCCGCTGTATTCATCGCATTGGAAACGAGGTTCGCCACGCTGGAAATCTTATTGGCAATGCCCGCAAAGGCGGAAACCGCAATGCCGTAGGAATTGATCCAGGAATTGACAAAGAGCTTCGACACCTGAATCGACGCGCTTTTGATCGCCATGGGCACGCCAAGGCCCACAAGCTCCAACAGCAGCGTCTTATCCCAGCGGATGAAATCGCTAAAGCGCATATCCAGCTCGAATGCCGCGCGATGCTTCGCCAGAAACACGGCGCACAGCACAAAGCTCACACCCTGGGAGATCACCGTCGCCAGCGCTGCACCGCCCGCGCCCATCTCCAGGCCCATGACAAAGAGGATATCCAGCACGAGATTGAGCACGGCCGCGATGCTGATGAAGACGAACGGATGCTTCGAATCGCCCATGCCGCGCAGCACAGCGGAGACGATGTTATAGCCATAGATGAACACAAGGCCCGCCATGCATATGCACGAATACGCCAGCGCGCCCGCGTAGGCTTCCTGCGGCGTATTCATCAGGCGCAGAATCCCATCGCGCAAAATGAAGCTCAGCGCACTGAGCAAAATGGCGCAGAGCATCAGAAAGCCGCTCATCGTGCCGACAAATCTGCCCAGCTTCTCCCGCTGGGATGATCCGATGAGCCGGGCGATAATCACTTGGCCGGCGCTGGAAAAGCCCATCGCCACAAACGTGAGGAAATGGGATACGTCGCCGCCAATGGACACCGCCGAGATGCCCGCTTTGCCCAGGTGGTTGCCGACGATGATCATATCGACCATGTTGTAGACCACCTGCAAAAGGTTTGACAAAAACAGCGGCCAGGCAAACACCAGCAGCTGTCTGGTAATACTTCCCCGGGTAAAATCCCGGATCTGCGAGCTCTGCATCCCAATCAACTCCTTGATTTCCAGTACAGCATACAAGCGCCGGCATGCATCCCATCAGGACGCCTGCGGCGCTTGTTTTTCTTCCCGCGTCGGCTCGGCCGCCGAAATGCCCGCCAGCTCAAACTGCGCGCCGATGGCGTTGACAACGTCAACCGTGCCGGAGAAATTGATGACAAAATGCCCCTTGATGGGGCACGCCGACGAGAAGATAATGCTCCATATCGATTTTGTCTTTTTCATCCGCGCAGGCGGAAAACGTCGGCAGCAGGCAAAGCAAAACAGCAAGCAGCACAAGCAGCTTTCGCACAGCGTTTTCCTCCTTCTCTTCGGCATATCCATATTTATTTCGACGAAACTGCAAAAATCTCCTGCTCTGTGTCTCCCATGTAAAGAAAAGGAAGCTCCGATCATTTACAGAGCTCCCTACTAAATGCATGTTAGGGGTTACGTTGGGCTGCCGCCCAAACCCGCCTGAAACCGCAGCCTGTCGCCGCCAGCGGCGGAAGCAGGCAGGCGGAGCGTCGGGAATCGCCAGGAACAGCAGTATGCTGTGACTATGCGAGTTCCCCGGTATCCCCAAACCCCTTCTTCGCCTCGCGCATACAGAATGCTTTTATTCAAGATCAATATCAGATTTCCTTGACAACCTGAACGGCCACACAGTCCGGGCCGCCCTGAGTGATAAACGCCGGGGTCAGCGTGTAGCATTCGATCGTCGCCTCCGGGAAGGCCTTTTCCATCGCAGCCCTCGCTTCCTCCAAACGCGCCGGATTAACGGCATGGGTCACATAGATGCGCCAGCCCTTGCCCACGCCGTGATCAGCGAGCTTCTGGGCGACATGCGCAAGCGCCTGCTTGTAATTGCGCCTGACAGCGGACATCACCAGCTGGCGTCCATCTTCGCTCTGGGTGAGCACAGGCGCAAGCTTGATCGTCTTGCCCACCAGGGAAACCAGCGGAGAGAGGCGGCCGCCGCGGCGCAGATAGTCAAAATCCGTCGGCATGAGGTAGCTGACATCGGTTTTCATCATCTCGTCAAGCGCGTCCAGAATCTCCTGCTTGCTCTTGCCTTCCTTGGCGAGCTTCACAGCGGTTTCGACCATATAGCGATGTGGTCCACAGAGCGTGGTGGTGTTGACGACGGTGATGTTCTCAGCGCCCTCGGCAGCGGCAACCGCGCTCTGATACGTGCCGGAAAGGCCGTCTGCCATGGCGATATTGATGATTTCCTCTCCCTTATATTCCTCATACAGATCCATAACCTCGCCGATGGCCGGCTGGCTGGAGACAGGCATGTGGCCCTGCTCAATGATCTCTACGAATTTCTCCGAGGTTATCTCGTCCAGCTCGCGATAACTCTTGCCGGCAATGGTAACGGCCAGCGGAGAAACAGCAAAGCCAGCCTCACGCGCCTGCCGGGCGGAATAGAGCGTCGAAGTATCAGCAACAATACGAACCATATGGTTACTCCCCTTTAATATGTGATATGTACAGATCAAAATGCTTGCATAGACATAATTGAAAATTTATTATACGGAGGAATTGTTGCTCAATTGTTGCTGAAAGCTTTTCATCTTGTTTCGAAATGCGAACTTGCATAAATTCCGCATAAAGAAAAGAAACTCCGCCTGTTTGCGGAGCTTCTTTGTATATCGATTAGTCGTTGGTGTAATTATCGAAGTAGCCCTGAATGTAGATGATCGGGGTGCCCTTGTCGCCTGAGCCGGAGGTCAGATCGCACAGGGAGCCGATCAGGTCGGTCAGGCGGCGAGGGGTCGTGCCCTGAGCAGCCATGTTGCCCACAAGGCTGCTGCCGTCCTTCTGCTGGATCTTGCTCTTGATGGCGTCGCGCAGCGCTTCTCCGGAAAGATCCGCAAAGTCGTTATCTGCCAGGTACTTGAGCTTGAGTTCGTTCGGGGTGCCCTCCAGACCGGCGGTATAGGCCGGGGAGACGACCGGGTCGGCCAGTTCCCAGATCTTGCCAACCGGATCCTTGAAGGCGCCGTCGCCATAGACCATAACCTCGATGTGCTTGCCAGTCTTCTCCAGCAGGCTCTTCTGGATATCCTCGACCAGATCCTGGCACTCGCGCGGGAAGAGCTTGACCTTATCCTCGGTGGACTTATTGGAACCCAGCAGGCCATACTTCTCGTTGCAGCCGCTGCCGTTCACCGGAGCGTTCATGATCTCATCCAGACCGCAGACACGCTCCGCGCCGGCCGCCCAAAGCAGACGCTTGGTGCGCGCACGGGTATGGATATCGCAGTTGAGGACGTTCTTGGTATATTTAAGGATCGCGCGCGGATCGTTGGCGAATACAACCTCCACCTCAGCGCCCATCTCGCGGATCAGGTCGGAGTAATACTCGACATAATCCACGCCCGTGAACGGATGCTTGATATAGCCGAACAGCTCGCGATACTTCTCCAGGGACAGCACGTCGGAGTAGGGGTTGACGCCCTTCTCGTCCAGGGCGTCCAGGCTCAGCAGGTGGTTGCCCACCTCGTCGGAAGGATAGCTCAGCATGAGATAGACCTTCTTGGCGCCCTTGGCAATGCCCCGCAGGCAGATGGCAAAGCGGTTGCGGCTCAGGATGGGGAAGATCACGCCCACCGTTTCGCCGCCAAGCTTGTTCTTCACATCCTGTGCAATATTCTCCACGCTGGCATAGTTGCCCTGAGCGCGAGCCACAATGGCCTCGGTCATGGCGACCACGTCGCGGTCGCGGGGAACGATGCTGCCCTCAGCCATGGCGTCCTGAATGGATTCCACCACGATCCTGGCCAGGTCGTCGCCTTCGCGGATGATGGGCGCACGAACACCCATGGAGACAGTACCAATCATACGGCTCATAAAAAACACTCCTCATTTCTGCAAAAAGAGTCGCCGAAGTTTGTTTGGTCTTTTTACTGCAATATTATACAGCATCTTTTCGCTTTGGCAAACACCTTTTTGCTTTTTCATTGAACTTTTTTTGAAAAAAAGGAGCTCTTGGCGGCCTTGGTCCTGCAAAATACGGCCATCAGTGGAAAAGGCAACCACCCGCCGGGGGATGAATCTGCCGCTTTGCTGCAGGGCGCCTCCATGTGCAGCTTATTCTGGCCGATGATGGCAGCCCGCTTGTCGCACCATCATCCAGAACCGGGAAATTACGGGATTTGGGGGCATTGGAATCCACAAAAGGCCGTTTTGCCCTGCTATAAGGTGCAATTTAGCAAACATTTTTCACATCTGCGCCATTGTTTATTCGTGTTTGCAGCGGTATACTTAGCTGTAAGCTTTTTTGCACACAACGCAGAACGGAGAGGATTCGGCCATGGAAAATCTCAATCTGATCTATACCGGCAAAACCAAGAACGTTTACGCCCTGGAAAACGGCAACTGCCTTTTGAAGTTCAAGGATGACTGCACCGGCA
>CAZACE010000118.1:0-5646 GCA_964483255.1 uncultured Oscillospiraceae bacterium | reverse complement strand
GGCGCCAGCCCAGCGTCCCTCCGTGAACCTGAAAGGCTACCATCATGGCAAGAAAGAAGACAACGGAGCAGGCGCCGCAGAAGCCGCATTACGAGATTATCCAGCGGCCGATGGAAGAGGTCATGCATATTTCCATGATCCCGTACGCCGAGCATGTCATCCTCGAGCGCGCGCTTCCGCGCGTGGAGGACGGCCTTAAGCCTGTGCAGCGCCGAATTCTCTTTACTCTTAACGAGCTGGGCATCACGCCGGATAAGCCGCACAAGAAATGCGCGCGTATCGTCGGTGACTGTCTGGGTAAATATCATCCGCACGGCGACAGCTCTGTCTATGACGCGATGGTGCGCATGGCGCAGCCCTACAGCCTGCGCGGCGTGCTGGTCGATGGTCATGGCAACTTTGGCTCCATCGACGGCGACAGCGCCGCTGCGATGCGATACACCGAGGCGCGCATGGCTCCCCTGGCGCTGGAGATGCTGCGCGATATCGACAAGGATACCGTGCCCTTCTCCTTCAACTTCGACGACTCCCTCAAGGAGCCGGACATGCTGCCCGCGCGCTATCCGAACCTGCTGGTTAATGGCACGAGTGGTATCGCAGTCGGCCTGGCGACAAATATCCCGCCGCATAACCTCAGGGAGGCCATCGATGCGGCGATCCTGCTGATGGACAATCCCGATGCGTCGCTTTCCGACATCATGAAGGTTATGCCAGCGCCGGATTTCCCCACGGGCGGACGGCTTGTGAACAATGAAGAAATCGTCAGAGCCTATGAGACGGGTCGCGGCAAGCTGAGTGTGCGCGCGAAGGTGCATATCGAGGATGGCAGCGCTGGCCGCAAGCTGATTGTTATCACCGAGGTGCCCTATCAGGTGCCCAAGGCTGCGATGCTTGAGAAGATTCTGAGGCTCAGCGAGGAGAAGAAGGTTCAGCTTGGCGGTATCTATGATATCCGCGACGAGAGCGACCGCACCGGCCTGCGCGCCGTTATTGAGCTCAAGCGCGACGTGGATCCGATGCAGATCCTCTCTGTGCTCTATAAGTATTCCGACCTGCAGGTCACATTTGGCGTGAACATGGTTGCCATCGCAGAGGGTCGCCCGGTGCAGATGGGCGTCAAGGCGATGCTTTCCTATTATATCGACCATCAGAAGCGCGTGGTGACCCGCCGCACGAAGTACGAACTGGAGCAGGCGAAGGCGAGGGAGCATATCCTCGAAGGCCTGATGGTCGCGGTCAATAACCTCGATGAGGTGATCCGCATCATCCGCGCGAGCAAGAACCCGAAAGAGGCCAAGGAGCAGCTCATGAACCGCTTCGGCCTTTCCGATATCCAGGCGCAGGCAATTCTGGATCTGAGGCTTCAGAGGCTCACTGGCCTTGAAATTGATGCGCTGCGCAGGGAATACGAGGCGATCCTCAAAACCATCCGCAGACTCGAGGGAATCCTGAAGAGCGAGAAGAAGCTCATCGCCGTCATCAAGGAAGAGATGACTGGTATCCGCGAGAAATACGGCGATGACCGCCGCACGGAGCTCATTGAGGATGACAGCGCGAAGCTGCCCGTGGTGGAGAATAAGCCGATTGCCGAGGATACCGCCATTCTGCGCCTTGGCGATGGTCAGATCCGCCGCATGAGCCCGCGCATGGTGGAGAAATTCATTCAGCAGCCGGGCATGGCTTCGGAGGTCATGCAGACCATTCAGACGGCGACGGACGAATCGCTCTATATCTTCACGAACCTGGGCAATTGCTTCATGATCGACGTGAGCAAGATTCCGGAGACCATGCGCCTCAAAGAACGCGGCGTGCTGCTCACCGGCCTCGTCGCGGGTCTTGCCGACGGCGAAACCGCTGTAAACATGCTCTGCGCCAAATCTGACGAGATGGGCAAGTTCGGCGAGCTGCTCTTTATCACCAAGAATGGCCAGGTCAAGCGCACGGCAGCGAGCGAATACGGCATCCGCCGCAGCCGCTTTGCAGCGATCAACCTCAAGGGCGACGATCAGGTGGTTGCGATGCTTATCGTGAAGGAAGACGATAAGGGAGATATTCTGCTGACGACGAAATCCGGCCTGGGCCTGCGCTTCAAGCTCGCGGAAATCCCGTCGACGGGCCGCGCAACGGCCGGCGTTCGCGGTATCGACGTGGGAGAAGGCGACGCGGTTGCATGGGTCTTTACGCCCAGTGCGGGCGATATGCTGCTGATGATCAGCGATCGGGGCTTTGGCAAGCGCATGATGGTTGACGACGTTGACCGTCAGAAGCGCGCGGGTAAGGGTCAAAAGCTCCTTGCGATGACCAAATCCGGAGAAAACGGTACGCAGCTTGCCGCGCTGTTGGATGTGACAAAGGCGCAGCAGGTACTCTTTACCCAGAAACTTGGTCATCAGACGACGATGAATATGTTTGAAATCGGCGTGGAGCGCCGAAGCAGCAAGGGACAGCTGCTGCTCAGCGTTCTTCTGGATGACGTAGTTACAGGCGCTGTGATCACAGAGACAAAAGAATAATCAATGAAAGGACTCAAGCGGTGCTTGGGTCTTTTTTCTTATGCGGCACTAACAAATGCAGTTTACCTGCACGAAGCGGATTTAAACCGCCGCGAGACTGGAGCTGAGCGCGCCCGGTGTCCCCTATGAATGTGACAATAATGTGAAACTTTGGTTTTTGCGGAAGAAAACGCCGCGCTGGTTCGTCTGTATGAATGAGACTGCACAAAAGCGTTCTAAAAGCCGCCGAAAGCTCATATAAACCTTTCGTAGGAAAGAGCGGAGGCGATGCCAGGAATGAATAAAACGCGCTCCGGCCTGCCCGATAAAAAGCGGGCGATGGCGGTGCTGCTGCTGCTTGGGCTGCTTGCGGCTCATATGTCCATGCGCACGGCGCCTGCTGTCATGACAGCTGCCAAAGTGCGTGAACTTCCGGTTTATAATGTGGATACCGAAGAGAAAGTGCTTTCCATCAGCTTTGACGCCGCATGGGGGCGCGCGAATACTGAAGAAATCCTGAATATTCTGGATCGCTACGATGTGAAGACCACATTCTTCCTTGTCGGCTTCTGGGCGGAGAAGCATCCGGATCTGGTTGCCGAGCTGGTCAGGCGCGGACATGAAATCGGCAATCATTCTGCGACCCATCCGCACATGGCCAGCCTCACCAGGGCGCAGATTGAGCAGGAGCTGCAGCGATGCAGTGATCTGGTTCAGTCCATCACGGGCACACCCACCACGCTCTTTCGCCCGCCGTACGGCGAATACAACGACGACGTTGTACGCGTAAGCCGTCAGATGGGCTATGAGTGCGTGCAGTGGAATGTGGATTCGCTGGACTGGAAAAATCTGGGCACGGAGAATATGATCAGGCAATGCACAAAGAGCGTAAATCCCGGGGACATCGTATTGTTCCACAACGACTCAAAATATATCCTGGAGGCGCTGCCCGAGATTCTTGAATATTACACGCAGGCAGGATACAAGATAATTCCAGTATCGCAGCTGCTGCTTGGCGGCGACACATGGATCGATCACACGGGCAAGCAGCACCTGAGAACACCCGCGCCCACGCAAACGCCCATGCAGACGGCGAGTCCGGGCGCATCGGCATAACAAGGAAATAAGGAGGACGTACATATGGATAACGTCATCAACACACTGCATCTGAGCGGTAAGGTCGTCGGCACGCCCGTCGTAGGCCATGAGGCGTTCGGCGAGAAATTCTATTATCTGACGTTGGGCGTACCGCGCCTGTCCGGCGCGATGGATCACCTGCCGGTGACGCTCTCCGAGCGGTTGCTCGACGGCGCAATGCTCGAAGACGGCGATCAGTTGGCCATTGAGGGTCAGGTGCGCTCTTATAACAAGATCATTGAGGGCGCGGGCAGACTGCTCATCACGGCATTTGCGCAGAAGATTGTGGAAACTGACGAGCGCGAGAACCCGAACCAGATTCAGCTGACAGGCACGCTGTGCAAAGCGCCGGCATACCGTACAACGCCCTTTGGACGCGAGATTGCGGATATGATGCTCGCTGTCAATCGTGCTTACGGCAAGAGCGACTATATTCCGTGCATCACATGGGGCCGCAGCGCGCGCTTTGCCGCCAAGCTGAACGTGGGCGATAAGATTACGCTGACAGGCCGTCTGCAGTCCCGCGCGTATCAGAAGCAGATGGCCGACGGCACTGTGGTGGAAAAGACCGCCTACGAGGTTTCTGTGGGTCATCTGGAGCTGATCTCCGGTGAGCAGGATTCTTCTTACGATTCCACCGTGCAGGGCGTGGATGACTTTCGCCCGCATGCCGTGATGCCGCAGTGACGGGGAAACGGGGAGAACGTTGGGGCTATCCGATCCAAACCCCGACAAGGGATGAAATCCCTCAAGCAGGTCCGGGCAGCAGCTCGGCGTATCCCGTCAATTATACAAATAAAATCGGCAGAGTTGTGCAAGCTCTGCCTTTTTTTCCTGCAAACGATGTGGTATAATAAAGTGATCAACGGACATATGGAGGTACACATATGCTGGACGAACATGTCAATCAGGAGCAGATTGAAGAGCTGGCCGAGGCGATGCTGACCCTTGGCAGTCGCGAGGAGGCCTTTCTGTTCTTTGAGGATATTTTTACCATCAAGGAGCTTCAGGCTGTCGCCCAGCGCCTGGCTGTCGCGCGCCTGCTCAAAAAGAAGGTCACCTATCAGGATATTGCCGAGAAAACCGGCGCGAGCACAGCGACCATCAGCCGCGTAAACCGCAGTCTCACCTATGGCGCGGGCGGCTATCAGATGGTTCTTTCCCGAATGAAGGATGCGACCTCCCAGGAGGAGTAATTGAATGAATCTTCAGGAACTCAACAGTCAGCAGCGGCTCGCAGCGGAAACGCTTGAAGGGCCGCTTTTGGTGCTTGCCGGCGCGGGTTCCGGCAAAACCCGCGCACTGACCTATCGCGTGGCAAACCTCATCGATCACGGTGTGCCGGCGTGGGCCATCATGGCCATCACGTTTACCAATAAGGCGGCGGCCGAGATGCGTGAGCGCATCGAGAAGCTCGTCGGGCCTTCGGCGGCGGACGTGTGGGTATCCACGTTCCATTCAGGCTGCGCGAAAATCCTCAGGCGCGACATCGAGAAGCTGGGTTACACCCGCTCCTTCACCATTTATGACGATGACGACCAGATGAGCGCGCTCAAGGAAATCTTAAAGCGCCTGAATATCGACGATAAATTCCTCCCGCCACGCGAGGTGAAGAGCAAGATTTCTGACGCGAAGAATAAGCTTCTGGGGCCGCAGGAATGGTTTGCGCAGTCCGACAGGGATTATCGCAGTCAGATGGTTCTGGACGTCTATCATGCCTACGAGGAGAAGCTTAAGTCTTCCAATGCGCTGGACTTTGATGATCTGATCGTCAAAACCCTTGAGCTCTTTGCCAATCATCCGCCAGTGCTGGAAGCGTATCAGCGCAAATTCCGCTACATCCACGTGGATGAGTATCAGGATACCAACTACGCGCAGTATATGCTTGTTCGCTTGCTGGCGCAGCATAGCCGCAATCTGTGCGTTGTGGGCGACGACGATCAGTCTATTTATGGCTGGCGCGGCGCGGATATCCGCAATATTCTCGATTTTGAAAAGGATTTTCCGGATGCGACGG
>CAZACE010000117.1:0-5679 GCA_964483255.1 uncultured Oscillospiraceae bacterium | reverse complement strand
AGTTTTAAGCATTTTACTTTTCATAACAAAAAGCCTCCATGGAAGCCACAGAGGCCTGTTTCATCAATTAATAGCGGGGAGCGCGGCGGGAAGCGTAGCACTCGCTGCAATAGATGGGTCGGTCGTTCTTCGGGATGAAAGGCACGCGGGTCGGAGCGCCACACTGCGCACAGGTGGTCTCGTACATTTCGCGCTGCTGAGCCTCACCGGTAGCCGGGCGGCTGTTCTTGCGGGCGATGCGGCAGGCCTTGCAGCGGGTCGGCTCATTCTGGAAGCCCTTCTCCGCGTAGAACTCCTGCTCACCAGCGGTGAACACAAATTCCTGGCCACAGTCTCGACAGGTCAGAGTCTTGTCCTGATACATGGGATATTCCCCTCCGAAAAAAATAGAGATCGGTATGACGCTATCGGCTGACCTGGTTTTTGACCCCACACCCGCCGTCTGGAGCGTTCGCTCATACACTATACAAGTGCCCCACTACTGACCCTCTCAGGTATTCCTGGACGGACTTACATCTAAGCCGCACCATGCTCACCAGCACTTTGGCTGGGTTACGTGGATCGTTTTGCCTGCGACTGGCATCGACTTTCAACCACAGACCCGATAGATTCATCCAGACATCATTATAAGCGCATTAAGAAGAAATTGCAAGCACTTTTACAAGCGATTTAACACATTTTTCCGTGCTTTTCCGCGCAATTTTCAGCGTTTTTCGCTATGCAGGCCCCTCTTTGGCGCAGGTATGAAAGGATCACGCGGCTCATCCTGACCGCCCGCGGCGCGCGCGCAGGCGAATACGCCGACGCTTCTGGCGCCGGCCTGACGCAGCGCCCGAGCCGCCTCGCAAAGCGTAGCGCCGGTGGTGCATACGTCGTCCACCAGCAGCACCCGCCTGCCGCTTACCGACTGACCGGCCTGCATGCAGCCGATCAGATTCGCCTGTCTCTCCTGCATGGAAAGCCCCGTTTGAGGCCGCCTTGCATCCACGCGCACAAGCGCAGTTTCCATCGGCATGCCCAATTCTTTAGCGATATACCCGCCAAGCAGCGCCGACTGATTGAATCCGCGCTTTTTCTCACGCTTCGGATCGGTCGGCACGGGCACGATGATCTCCTCCTCACCCGAGGGCAGAAAGACCATCTGCTTCGCCAGCGGAATCGCCGCCCGGCGCACGCTCTCATATTTCAGCCGGTGAATCAGCTTCCTCGCCGGACCTTCGTAGACATAAGCCGCATGGATATAGTCAATCCCCTCCGGCAATGGATCCCGCTGCGCCGCTTCACGCGCCTCCTGCCTGCGCGCCAGCGTCTCAAGCGCTTTTCGGCAGCCGCCGCAAACGCCATCCACATCATCCTCGCCAAGCGCATGATCGCAGCACAGGCAGGCCACGTTTTCGGGAAACAGCAGATCGTCCATCCAGCCGCCAATGCGTACAAGCAGCCGTCTGAGTTTTTCCATCATAGATTCATCAGCTCCGTCAGCCGCCAGCACAGGGCACTGTAACGTTTTCTCGTGTTCACATTGCGGATCATCTGGTCAATCGCCGTCTCCCGGCCGACGATCATCACCATGCGTCTGGCGCGCGTAACCGCCGTATAGAGCAGGTTGCGCGTGAGCAGCATCGGCGGACCGCCGACAGCCGGCATCACCACGACGGGGAATTCACTGCCCTGGCTCTTGTGCACAGAGATGCAGTACGCCAGCTCCAGGTCGTCGATATCACCGCCCTCGTAGGTCGCGATGCGGTCGTCGTCAAACTGAACCTCTACCGTGCGCTCCTGCGTGTCGATGGCGGTGATGAATCCGATGTCGCCGTTGAAGACGCCCTGCCCCTCTTCCCAGGCAAACACGCCCTCTTTCTTCCATTTTAGCTGATAGTTGTTGCGCGTCTGCATGACCTTGTCACCCTCGCGGAAGGTCGTATCGCCGCGCACGCGCTCCGCCTTGTGGCTTGCGGACGGGTTAAACTCGCTCTGCAAAAGCTGATTGAGCATCCACACGCCGCACTCGCCCTTCTTTGTGGGCGAGAGTACCTGCATCTGCCGCACAGGATCCAGATTCAGGAATTTAGGCAGGCGGTCCGCACACAGCGCAACAATCTTCTTCGCCGCATCCGTCGGCGACGCCGCTCGCTCAAAGAAGAAATCACTGCCCCTGGCATTGAGCCGCGGCGCTTCACCGTGGTTGATGCGGTGTGCGTTATAGACGATCATGCTCTTCTCGTCCTGGCGGAAAATCTCCGTAAGCTCCACCGCCGGAACCGCTTTGCTGTCCAGAATATCGCGCAGCACGTTTCCCGCGCCGACGCTGGGCAGCTGATCGCTGTCGCCGACCATGATCAGCCGCGTGCCGGGCACAAGTGCACGAAGGACGCTTCGCATGAGAAAGATATCGACCATGGACATCTCGTCGATGATCAGCGTATCCATCTCCAGCGGATTATCCTGCGTGCGGGCAAAGTCGCCCTCCTCGCCGCCGTATTCCAGCAGACGATGCAGCGTTTTGGCCTCCATGCCGCAGGCCTCGCTCATGCGCTTGGCTGCGCGGCCCGTCGGCGCAGCAAGCGCGATCTCGCCGCCGACGCTGAGGAGCTTGATGATGCACTTGATGATCGTCGTCTTGCCCGTGCCCGGTCCGCCGGTGATCACCGTCATGCCGCTGCTTACCGCCGTCTCGATCGCCTGTCTCTGCTGAGGATGGAAGGTGACGCCCTCCATGCGCTCCAGCTCGTCGATCTGCGCGGAAAGATCCGTCGCCATGGTGGACGGCATCGCATCGATCATCTCGCGCAGCCTGCGCGCCACGTCGACCTCGGCGTGGTAGGTCTGAGGGAGATAGACGCCCACGATATCCTCGCCTTCGCCCGGCAGGAGCTGCGCAATCAGCCTGCGGGAGAGGATCATGTCGTCGATGGTATGCTCAATAAGCTCCGGCTCGTTGCCCAGCAGCTGCTGGGCGAAGCCGGAGAGCACCTCGCGCGGCAGGTAGCAATGACCCGTGCCGCCGGTCGCCTCCTGCAGGGTATGCCTGATACCCGCGCTGAGGCGATGCTCGCTGTCAGGCTCAATGCCCAGCGATGCAGCAATCTTATCCGCCGTTTTAAAGCCGATGCCCTCAATATCCTCCACCAGCCGGTAAGGGTTCTGGCGGATGACCTGCTTGACGTTCTCGCCGTACTGCTTGAAGATCTTGACCGCGAGATTCGGCGTCACGCCGTAGCTCTGCAAAAAGACCATCGCCTCGCGCTGCTGCGCCTGCTCTGCGTAGCTCTCCATGATCATTTTTGCGCGCTTAGGCCCGATGCCCGGCACGTCGAGCAGACGCTCGGGATCGGAATAGAGCACATCGAGCGTCTCCTCGCCGAAGGCCTTGATGAGCACCTTCGCCGTCGCAGGGCCAATGCCGCGGATCATGCCGCTGGAGAGGTATTTTTCGATGCCGGAGAGGGTAGTCGGTTTTTCGATTTCGCAATGGGATACTTTGATCTGTTTGCCGTAAATGGGGTGTTCGACCCAGTCGCCGATGATTTTGAGCTTTTCGCCCGGCGCGATGGGCGGCATAATGCCCACGGCGGATACGCGGACCTTGCCGGACTTGACGACGAGCACGGTGTAGCCGTTGTCGTCGTTGCGGAAGACTGTTTCGTCCGCATAGACCTCGATCTCGTCCATGTGGGCACCTCCTTAAAATGATTCTTATACATGCGCGAAGCGAAGAAGGGAGTCTGAGGGACAATGTCCCTCAGGCAGGTCTGGGCGGCAGCCCAGCGTTCCCCCATATCGAAGAGAAAAAGCAAGAATCGGAGCGGAGCCGAAGGCGACAATTACGATTCCGATTAAGCTGCTTAAAACAAGTTGTTGCTATTTTTGCAGATTTTCTTTCTGGCACTTCGCGCATAGGAGATACGTTAGGGCTGCCGCCCTAAAACCCGCCTGGGGACGTCGTCCCCAGACCCCTATTACGCTTCGCGCCGGTTTTAAGCCCTGTTTCTTACAGGTCCGCGCAGCATATCGCCCTTCCCCAGCTTCTCCCCACAGGGAATCCTCACCAAGGTATTGGGCACATTCACCACGCCGACATGCTCGCCCGTCGCATCTATGATGATATCCTCAATGATCATCTTCTCGCTTCCTCCGGGCGTGACCGTCTCCAGCTCATCCCCGACAAAGAAGCGATTCTTCATCTCCACCAGCGCCTGACCGCCGGATACATCCACCACATAACCCATATACTCGGCTTCCTGCTGCGTGCCCACGGCCTCGCCGGCAACCTCCGGCTGCCCGAAATAGAATCCCGTATCGTATACCCTGTGGCTGATCTTGTCCAGTTCCGCTCTCAGCTGCACCCTCAGCGGTTCGTTCGCCATGTATCCCTTCGGATCCGCCGCATACGCGTCCATCGCCCTGCGATACGCGCCCACAACCGTGCCGATGTAGAGCTCGTTCTTCATCCGGCCCTCGATCTTGAAGCAGCAAACGCCGCTCTTCATCAGCCGCGGCAGGTGCTCCATCATGCACATATCCCGGCTGGAAAGGATCGCCGTACCCCTGTTGTCTTCTTCAATGGGCATCGGCTCGTCCGGTCTGGTGCGTTCGGTGAGCGTGTATGTCCAGCGGCAGGGCTGGGAGCAGGCGCCGCGATTTCCGCTGCGGCCATTCAGAAAGCTGGAGAGCATGCAGCGGCCGGAATGCGACATGCATACCGCGCCGTGGATGAACGTTTCCAGCTCCATCTCATCGCCGATTTCGCGCGCCATCGCCTCGATCTGCTCAAACGTCATCTCTCTGGCCAGCACGACGCGCTTCGCGCCGAGCGCTTTATACACCCGCGCCGTTTCGCTGTTGGTCACGTTCGCCTGCGTGCTCACATGGATTTCCAGCCCCGGCACTTCGCGGCCGATGCGCGCAATCGCGCCCGGATCGGAGATAATCGCTGCATCCACGCCGATCTCATGCGCCATCTTTGCGGTATTCACCATGCCACCCAGATCGCCGTCGAACGCAAAGATATTGAGCGTCAGGTTCACCTTTGCGCCGACTTCATGCGCCAAGCGCACAGCCTCAGCCAGCTGCGCTTCATCAAAGTTATTCGCCTGCGCGCGCAGGCCATATTGTTTCGCCCCACAATAAACGGCGTCTGCGCCAAAGCGCAGCGCCGTCATAAAGGGCCTCATGCTGCCCGCCGGAGCGAGCAGCGTCGGCATATTCTTCATTCTGTTTTCCCCTTATTGGCTGAGCCCGCGGCTCCTGTCGTATTCCTCCCACAGCGGGCGATACATCGCCACCGCCGCCTCGTGCTCCTCCAGCGTCCTGGAGAAGTAGAGTTCGCCGGAATCCGGATCCTTCGAGCAGAAGTAAAGATACTTCTGCGCCACATACTGCTCATCCGGATAGAGCGCAGCGACCACCGCGCCCATCGACGGATTGCAGATCGGGCCGACGGGCAGACCCTTGCGCTGATAGGTATTATACGGAGAATCGACCTCCAGATCGCCGGAGGAAAGCACCATCTTCTCCGAGCCGGAGACATACTTGATCGTCACATCCGAGCCAAGCGCCATGTCCTTTTTCAGCCTGTTATGGAAGACCGCGCTGACCTTGGCAAAGTCCGCCGTCTTGGCTTCCTTTTCGATCATGGAGGCGAGCGTAAATACCTCGTCCATAGTCATCCCCAGTTCC
>CAZACE010000116.1:0-5706 GCA_964483255.1 uncultured Oscillospiraceae bacterium | reverse complement strand
TATCCACGCCCGCGACCTTGAGCTCCTCAATGGGCGGCATACTGCCACCAAGCGTAAGGAACCTGCGATATGCCGCGATCTTATCCGCGTCGCCGCTGAGAACGTTCCTCGCCAGCGCTACAGCCGCGCAGAAGCCCGTCGCATACTTATAGACATAGAAGGAACTGTAGAAATGCGGAATGCGCATCCATTCATTGGCGACCTCCTTGTCCACCTTGGCAGCCTTGCCATAGTAGAGCTTATTGAGGTCATAGTACATGGCGCACAGGTTTTCCTTCGTCAGGCTCTCACCCTGCTCAGCCATCAGGTGCGCCTTGTGTTCAAACTCGGCAAACATCGTCTGGCGGAATACCGTCGTGCGGAAATGCTCCAGCAGATGGCCGATGAGCATGATCCGCGCCGCACGGTTGCCCTCGTACTTTTTCAGCAGATGCTCAGAGAGCAGAATCTCGTTGCAGGTCGAGGCGACCTCAGCGACAAAAATCGTGTAATCCGCCTTCGCGCTGGGCTGCGCCTTGCTGGAATAGTAGCTGTGCATGGCATGTCCCATCTCATGGCAGAGCGTGGACAGGCTGTCATAGTTATCCTTATGATTGAGCAGCACATACGGCGCTGTGCTGTGAACGCTTGTGCAGTATGCGCCGCCGCGCTTGTTCTTCGTCTCATAGACGTCAATCCAGCGCTCCGGCATCGCGCGCGCCGCATCGGCGACGTAATCCTCGCCCAGCGGCTTCACAGCCGCAAGGAATGTTTCAAACGCCTCGTCAATATCCATCCGGATGTCAAAGCCCGTATCCACGCCCAGGTACATATCGTACATATGCATATGGGCAAGGCCCGTCTGCTCCTTCTTGATGCGCAGGTATTCAGCCAGCGTGCCGATGCCGCCGTGCACCGCGTCGATCAGGCTGTCGTAGACGCTTTCATCCACCTCGTCCTGATACAGATAGCTCTCGCGGCAATTCTTATAGCCGCGCGCCCGGCAATTGAAAATATCCGCCTTCACCTGACCGGCATACATCGCCGCAATGGCATTGCCCAGCTTGCCGTAGCCGTTCATCACGTTGCAGTAAGCCGCCTTGCGCACGGCGCGGTTCGGGCTGATCAGGAAGGAATGCAGCCTCGCGTCGGTCAGCTTGGCCTTCCCGCCATCCTCATCGCGCGTCTTGCCCAGATCCATATCCGCATCGGTCAGCATGTCATAGATGTTTTCGCTGACGGAGCAGACCTCGGAGGCCATCGCCATCAGCTGTTCTTCTCCGGCCGAGAGCGTGTGCGGCTTCTGGCGCAGCGCGCTGCGCAGGGCGGCGTCGAAATCCGAAAAATCCGGATCGGCGATATACCGCTCCAGCAGGCCATCCTCCAGCGAAAGCAGCTCCGGCGTCAGAAACGCAGCCTTGGCCATCGCCTCGCTGACCAGTGTGCCCGCGCGGCCGAGCATCGCCTGATACTTGCCCACGGTCGTATCCTCGTGCTGCTTCATCATCGCGTAGGTATAGATGCAGCTGAGGTTCTGGTTCAGCTCGTTCTCCATTTTGAGCGCATCCAGCACGATTTCCTTGCCCTGATTCAGCTTCCCGGCCATCGCCGCAATCTGATCGCCCTGCACCTTCGCCTGTTCAAAGGCGCGCTCCCACGCCTCGTCGCTTTCGTAAATGCGGCTCAGATCCCAGGTATACTTAGGATTGACCATGCCGCGGGTGAGTTCCTGTTCCATAAAGACATCCTTTCGACGGGGAACGTTTTTGGGGACGCCGTCCCCAAACCCCTGGCAGGGACATCGTCCCTGCACTCTTCTTCGCTTCGCGCCTGCTTAAAGACGCTCATGAGCCTCCCCTGAATGGGGAGGTGCCTCCAAGGGAGGCGGAGGGGTCAATTCTTGAGACTCTGCAGCGGCGCAGGAATGCGGCCGCCGCGGGCAATGAATTTCTCTGCGGAATACGGGCTCACGCGCATAATCGGCGCGCGGCCAAACAGGCCGCCGAACTCAACCTCGTCGCCCACATCCTTGCCCGGAGCCGGAATGATACGCACGGCGGTCGTCTTATGATTGACCATGCCGATCGCCGCCTCGTCCGCGATGATCGCCGCGATCGTGCTCGCCGGGGTATTGCCCGGCACGGCGATCATATCCAGACCCACTGAACACACGCAGGTCATCGCTTCCAGCTTTTCAAGGCTCAGCGCGCCGCAGGCCGCCGCATTGATCATGCCGATATCCTCAGAAACCGGAATGAACGCGCCGGACAGGCCGCCCACGTGGCTGGACGCCATCACACCGCCTTTCTTCACAGCGGCGTTGAGCAGCGCGAGCGCCGCCGTCGTGCCATGGCAGCCGCAGACCTCCAGACCCATTTCCTCCAGAATATGCGCGACGGAATCGCCCATTGCCGGGGTCGGCGCAAGCGAAAGATCCACAATGCCGAACGGCACGCCAAGGCGGGAAGACGCCTCGCGGGCGATCAGCTGGCCCACGCGCGTGATCTTGAACGCCGTACGCTTAATCGTCTCCGCCACGACGTCGAACGGCTGATCCTTGGCCGAGATTTCCAGCGCGCGTTTCACCACGCCAGGGCCGGAAATACCCACGTTGATGCAGCAGTCGCCCTCGCCCGGGCCATGGAACGCGCCGGCCATGAAGGGATTGTCCTCCACAGCATTGGCAAAGACGACCAGCTTCATGCAGCCGGATGCGTCGGTATCCTTCGTCGCCTCGGCGATGTCCTTGATCGCCTCGCCGCACAGGCGCACGGCATCCATATCGATACCCGCGCGGGTAGAGGCCACATTCACGCTCGAGCACACGCGCTCCGTGGCGGAAAGCGCCTCCGGCAGGGAAGCGATCAGCGCACGATCAGACTTGGTCATGCCCTTCTGCACAAGGGCGGTATAGCCGCCGATGTAGTTGACGCCGGTTTCCTTCGCCGCCGCGTCCATCGCGCGCGCCACGACGATGGGATCGCCGCAGGCCGCCGCCACAAGGCTCGCCGGGGTGACGGAGATGCGCTTGTTGACGATCGGAATACCGAATTCCCGCTCCAGCTCCTCGCCAGTCTTCACCAGATGTTCCGCCTGCTTGGTAATGCGGTCGTATACGTTGTGATAAAGAATCTTCTTATCCGGATGGCAGCACTCGTAAAGCGAGATACCCATCGTGATCGTACGGATGTCAAGCTTTTCTTCGTTGATCATCCGTACGGTTTGAAGAATTTCAGACGTATTGATCATACGTACCTCCAATGATCATTCAGAATTTCCACACAGCTCCGGCCTTGTCCGCCTAAGCGTCTATTCCCTACTCACCCGGTCGGAAGCGGGGCCGGCAGCATGCCGCTGGTTAGATGCGATGCATCGCGTCGAAAATTTCGCTGCGCTGAATGCGGATCTGAAGACCCATGTCATTGCCCAGCGCCGTCAGGCTATCGGACAGCTGCGCAAAGGCGGACAGGGAGATATCCACGATCATGATCATATTGAACATGCCGGAAAGGACGGTCTGAGAGATATCCAGAATGTTCGCTTCATGCTGCGAAAGTACCGCGCTCACGCGGGCGATGATGCCAACCGTATCGTTGCCAACGACGGTAACAACAGCAGTATTCTTCTTTTCCATATTTTCCTCCAGATTATATCCTTCATTTCCTTTTGCTTCGCCCTTTGGGGAGAGGTACCGCCATCAGCGGCGGAGCGGGCTAAACTTCTTCGATCACGCGCATGCAGGCCTTTGTGATCTGCTGCGCCGTATCGCACAGCTCATCCGCGCCGGAGAGTTCCTCGCGCGTGCCCAGACCGAACGTCACGCCGATGGCATACGCATTGGCCGCGCGCGCATTGGCGATATCCGTGCCGCGATCTCCCACGACGATCGTGCGCCGCGTACCAAGCTCGCGTTCCCACATACCGATGCGCATCGCTTTCGTCACCCCGCTGGCAAAGCCCGCATGAAGGCCAATATACGGCGCGAAGCCATATTCCTCGATGCAGGTCTGACAATACACCGGCGATCCATTCGTGAGAATCGCAAGATGCGCATGCGGCGCAAGATCCGCGAGCATCTCGATGATGCCGGGATAGATCTTGCCGACCGTCCTGACCAGCTCGGTTTCCACCTCGTCAATCAGCGCATTGTATTCTTTCTTGCGATCCTCAATCCCCATGATCCGGCAGACCTCGTCCGAGCTGGGTCCGTTGAAGGAATCCGCCATCTCGTCGCTGATCTCGCCAAAGCCCAGACGCCTGAATACTTCTTTGAAGAGCAGATGGCCCAGCTCGCAGCTGTCGGTGAGCGTGCCGTCCAGATCAAACACGATCAGCACCGGACGCTTCTGACAAAGCACGCCGACCATGCATGCATCCATGCACGGCGCCTGAAAAAGCGATGCATTCATTTTGGCCTCCGCTTTAAATCTCGTTTCTGGCTTCCTTGATCACGCCGCTGCGATATGCGCTGATGAGCATCATCAGATCGTCGATGCGTCCGCGCAGCGCGTCGCCGTCGTCAGTATCGGCGATCAGCAGGCGATGCTCCATCACCTTGACGATCTCATGCACGCTATGCATATCCTGCTCATCCGAGATCGCGCTCGCCTTGGATTCAAATGGCTGATGCGCGACGAGGCTCAGCTCATGCGAGGAGAAGATCAGCGTGTAGCCAGCAATACCCGTCACCGGCTGATACGCGCGGGAGAGGCCGCCATCGATGACAAGCAGCCTGCCGCCGGCCTTGATCGGGCTTTCGCCCTTGCCCAGCTTCACAGGCACATGGCCATTGATGATGAAGCCGTTTTCGGCCATATCGAATTCCTTCAGGATGCGAAGCGCAGTCGCCTCGTCATCCTGAAAGCTGTAATATGCGTTCTTGATCTCCACATGCGGCTTCTTATCGGCGATGAAATAGCGCTCAAACGTCGCCATCTTGCTCTTGCCGAACAGCGGAGAATACGGACCGCAGCCCAGATACCACAGGAAATCCTGTCCGTCCATGCGGCTCTTGCTGCCAAGGGTCGAAAAGTATCCCTGACGCGCCAGCAGATCCGCTGCGTCGATGCCTGCCCGGCCGCAGAGCTTCTCGTTGCCGGTGACAGGGATCGGCGCAAAGCCGCCGTCCTCATGCATCGGGATGCAGCCATGATAGAGCAGGTTGCCATTGCAGCGCAGGTACATGCCGCCCGTGCTGTAGAGGAACTGAACATGGCGCTGCAGCTTTTCCGAGTGCGCAAACTCGAGCACGAGCCTGTCCATCACCTCGCGCTCAAGCGCCGTGAGCGCATACGGATCCTCAGGATCGATCGTCGGGAAGTGGCAGCTGCGAAGCGTATACGTCTCGCCCTCGACCTGCACGGTGCCGTTTTCGTGGTCGATGCCATGCAGCAGGCGGCGCGATTCCATGTGATATTCCGGATGGCGCGAGAGCAGCTGACCCTCGAGCTTAAACTGCAGGATGGCGGCCGCCTTATGCATGCGCGCCAGCTCCATCTCGTCCTCGTGAACGTCCTCGCCGTTGCCCTTCGGGTGGAATTCGGCGCAGGGATCCTCGCTGTAATAGGTCATTGCCAGCGTGGAGAGCGGGCGCAGCGAAATACCGTAGCCAACCTCCAGCGTTTCCAGATTGCCGTATTTGACGCTGGTCACAATCACCTGCGCAATGCAGGCTTCTGAAAGCGCCGCCGCGCCCATCCAGGCGATGTCGTGGTTGCCCCACTGCAC
>CAZACE010000115.1:0-5714 GCA_964483255.1 uncultured Oscillospiraceae bacterium | reverse complement strand
GCTGACCGTCATAGTCCAGGCGAACGCCGCCCAAGACTGCGGGGTCGATCCGGTTCTGCAGAGCAATCTCCTTGCCTGTGATCCGGGAGAGCTTCTGGGTGAGCTTGTCTGCCTGCTCAGAAGTAAGAGCAACAGCGGTGACAGCGTTCACTCGCAGAATGCCGTTATCCTGATCGTAGTGCTCCGTGTAGGCATCGCAGCAGTCAGAGAAGTAGCGCATATAGCCCTTCTCGGTGAGAATCTTTAAGAAATTCAGAACATACAGATGCACAGAGCTGCGGAAGCTGTCGTCCAGGATCTGGCAGCGTTCCGCTTTGGTCAGGTTGGGGGAGGAGAGAAGGCGGATGAAGTCCGGCTCCTGCTGGAAGCTCTGCTGCAAAACAGTGAGCTGCTCCCCGATGAGCTTCGTCAGGTTTTCCTCCTTGGCCAGCTCGTACAGCGATTCGCCGTAAACACTTCCGACTTCTGTCATACGCCGTCACCCAATTCCTCGATGAAGCGGTCGATCATGTCAGTTTGATCGGCGGTGTTCAGCTCCCGCTCAACGACCTTGCCGGCGATGGCCATAGCCAGACCGGAAATTTCATTTTTGGCATCGTTGATGGCCTTTTTCTTCTCCATCTCGATGTCGGAAGATGCCTTGGACTTGATCTGAGCAGCCTGCTGCTGTGCCTGGCTGATGATCTCCTCGCTGCGGGAATTGGCGGAGCGCTGGGCACTCATCAGGATGTCATCGGCTTTTGCCTTGGCTTCCTTCATGTTCTGCTCGTAGGTTTCTTTGATGGCCAGAGCCTCTGCTTTTGCAGCTTCGGCGTCGGTGATCTGCTTGTCAGCAGCTTCCCGGCGCTGGTCCAGAATGGCTTTGATTTTATCCAGGAAGAAGATCTTGACGATCAGCAGCTGGAGAAACAGGTTGCAGATCTGTGCGATCAGGGTTACAGGGTTTACCGTCACAAGGGACTGGTAAAGATCCATTGTGCTGCCTCCTTCCGGCAAATTTTGTCGCTACGAATCTACCCGAGATTAACCCAGGAAGTTCATGAACATGCCGGGGGCAACGAAGATCAGCAGCAGACCGGTAACGAAACCGTAGATACCGGTGGTCTCGGACAGCGCGATACCCAGAATCATGGTGCTGGTGACGTCGCCCTTGCACTCCGGATTGCGGCCGATCACTTCGCAGGCACGAGCCGCGCAGTTACCTTCGCCGATACCAGGGCCGATACCTGCGATCAGAGCAAGACCCGCGCCGATGGCGCAGCCAGCCAGAGTAATACCCTTCGCCAGAACAGTGAAATCCATAAACCTTTTCCTCCTAAAAATGAATTACAGAGTAGCTATTCAAATGGCATCGCGGACTTAATCGCCCGCGGCCTGTTTGATGAAGAGAGTGGTCAGCGTGCAGAAGATGAACGCCTGAATGCAGCCGCCGAACCAGTCAAAATACAGGCTCGGAATGGCCGGAATACCGATGGTCAGCCACGGATAGGTTGCGCCGAGGTTCGTGAAGACAGCGAGCACGCCCAGAACACCGATAATCGCACCCGGAATCAGCACGCGCTTCTTCTTCTGCTTATAGCCAAGCACAGCAGCAGCGAGGCCAAGCAGCGCCACAACAACAGCAACCACGAGGCTGGAGCCCAGCGCGCCGAAGAGCGCATTGTTCGCCGCAGTCAGCGCAGCATAGATCAGCGTGCTGATAACCGTACCCGACAGGATGTTACCGAAGTGACGGCAAGCCATGGAAACCGGCGTGAAGCACTCGGACATGATGTTAATCGGCAGCAGGATAAAAATCGGATCGAGGAAGCCGCGCAGGTATCCCTTGAGGCCGGAGGCCTTGATCTTGTGATAGGTGATCAGAACGAACACCACAAGACCCCAGGCCAGTTCCGTCATCAGATCAGCAGTAGGACTCCAGATTCCCAGAAGGCTGATCAGGTTGGAAATCACACTGGTGATGAAAATCGTGCATACCAATGGGATGTAACGGTCAAACTCCGTACCCATGTTGCCGCGAACAAAGTTGACAATCGCGTTGTAGCCCATCTCGGCCACCGCCTGCTTGCGGGAGATATTCGTTACCTTAAGGCCGGAACCGAGCCAGATACACAGGCCAGTAATAATGGCCATGACCAACCAGCTGACCGCCACCGTCTGCGTGAACTGCAGGCTTCCCAGAAGCGGAACGTTTTCAAAGGTATGGAGAATTCTTGCGCCATTGATGGATACGTCCATATTCATGATCTCCTCGTCGTATTATGATGAACAGATGCTATTACTTACACTTCAAAGGTGCCCTTATGATCTTCCAGATCCTCCATCTCCTCAGGCGGCGGACTCTTGCGCTCACTGGGGGTTACCAGCTTGCCTCGCGCCTGAAGATAAAAGATCATGAGATTGGGAAACAGCAACGGAATTGCGGCAGCAAAAACATTGACCCACGGCATCAGATAGGCCGCCACAATCCAACCGGCCTGAAGAAGCAGGCGGCCATTGTAACTTCCCTGGATGAACGCCTTCATCGCCTTCTGCTCGCCGATATTCACCGCGCGCTGAATCGTCATGCACATCATTGTGAAATTGAGCACGGCGACGAAGCAGCCGCCAATCGTGCCGACAATCACCCGATAGTCAAACGTGCCGATACCCATCATGCTAAGCACAAAAAGCGCAGCAACGAGCAAAGCACCGCCGACAGCCGTGCCGCAGGCAATACGTTTCACTTCCCGCCGTGAAGCTGATTGTAGTTTCATAGAAAGATTCCTCTTATTTTATGTTGCTGATCCGGTCAATTTCTTTTCGCATGGATTGCAGGCAGGTACGCGCTGTGCTGATACTGGTCAAAATGCCGATGATTCCCAGCACGATCACAATCCATACGCCGAAATGAAACCGGTTCTGGAGATAGACGCCCAGCATCAGGAACACACAGACGGGAAACAGGCAGGAAAAACCAAACTGCCCCACCCAGGTCAATAAAGACAGATACTTCATTTTCTCTCCTGATAAGCCGATCCTGTTTGCCTGCTGATGGACAAACGAGAAGCATAAATCGCAAATCTCCGACTTAACCATTATACATGAAAGTCTAAAGATTTACAACGTCATTTTTTCAAAGTTGAGTATACGTCAATCAATTTAAAAATTTCTTAATAATAATTCCGTTAAGATACTAAAAGGGTCCGTCCCAATATGGAGACGAACCCTTTGGTAAAAACAAGTTTAAGTATCAGCAAAAGATCAGGCGGCAGCCTTCACACCGGTAATATGCGTATTGACGCCTTCGTACCAGTACAGATAGCCTTCGATATCCACGACATCGCCGGCCTTGAGCTCGCCGACAGCCTTATACACATCGGTGTCGGTACCGGTCAGGTATACTTCCACACAGAAGCTGTAGCTCTGACCGTTCAGAGAAACGGTCACATAGATATCATCACCCGGCTGACCGTTCTTATACTCGATAGCCTCAATCGTCATGCCCTTGAAGGAGACAAACTCGTTCTGATGCGCAATCAGCTCGTCGGTGCCCAGCAGCGCGGTCACGTCTTTCGCCTCAGCGATGTAGCTGCCTTCAAGAATCTCGAAAGCCGCATCGACGATTTCCACTTCGCCAGCCCATTCGGCTTTGTAGCCGGTCACCTTGATCTTGGTGCCGGGAATCAGCTTATTATAGTCCTCTTCGGAGCAAGCCATCTCGTACAGGAAATACGCGCCGTCCTCAGACTGGCAGTAGAAGGTGCCCTTATTGTCCCACCATGACTGCTTGTTCTGAACGTAGGTCTCGACGACAACCTCAGAATCGATCGCAGCGGCGACATAGTCGGCATGGGTCATCACGCCCTCGGCCAGCGCAGAGCAAGCGGCGAACATCATGCACAGGGTCAGCACAGCGGCCATAAACTTCTTCATATTCAGTTCCTCCTGTATTTCTTTGCTAAAGCAAGGATAAAAACATTATACATCAAATCCTGGAGAAATCAACGTGTATTTCTTTCAGATACGCTTTTTCTTTTTTACGGCCTCATGGATGACATATGCAATGATCAGCAGCCACACAACCGCAAGACCAACAAGCAGAGCGCGCGAAGCCGCAGGCAGCGCACCGAGATCAGCGCCAACCGGGTTCACTCCCTGCCGGCTCTCAATCTGATCCAGACGATACAGCGACGTCATATCAGCATAAAGCTTATCAATGAATGCATCGTCAACCGTCTTATTTCTGCGCACAGACTTGGTCACGTCCTCGATCATCTGCCCCGCCGCATTACGAAGCGATGCAGAACCGTTATAAACAGGCGTGACAAATGTGTGCTCCGTATTGTCCATGAGCAGCTGGGATGCCTTGATTTTGATCTCATAGTGCTCGGCGTTGTCCTCGCCGCAGCGCGCGATATAATCCTGATATTCCGCGCTCTTTTGTGCTTTCAGGGTTACGGGCACATAGCCCTCCGTACTCGCGTAAGCAATCTGAACATCGTTGGTCAGCAGATACTGCGTGAACAGCCAGGACGCCATGACCTCCTGCGGGTCTTCCTTATTGAAGATGCACACAGACGGGCCTTGCGAAATCATCTGTGGGTTTTCAGGATCAATCTGCGGAATCGGCATGATCTCCATGTCAAAATCGACAAGCTTATCCTCGCTGATATCAATCAGCGGCGCATTCGGACCCATCCATGTGGCTCCCGCCGTGGAATCGATGGCGAAGACGCACTGACCGGCATTGAGAAAGTTTGCCGGATAACTGGAAATCTTGAATGTGGAGAACGCACCTGCCGAGGCGCTTTCCGAGACGGTCTTGAGAATATCGCGGGTCGTATCGTTGAAGATCAGAATTTCACCAGCATCGTTTGAATAGCCGGCTCCATGCTGCTTGAGAAGCTGGATCATCATGTTATCCGTGGATTTATAGATGAAGGGAATCATGACCTTCTGACCGTTGATCAGATAAGTTCCCTCTTCGTCTTTGGCCGCAGCAGCCTTTGAAACCTCCCAGATAAAGTCCCAGGTCAGCTTGTCCGGCAGCGTGTAGCCCAGCGCCTCGACATAGGTTTTGTTGATGTAGCAGGCCTCTGTGGAACGCATGTACGGCAATGCGTAATAATGGCCGCCGAGCATGCACTCGGCAAGAAACTGCGGCACGATCTCGTCCTGCTCAGGTGAATCAAACAAGAGTTTACTGCCGCCCAGGCCATACTGCGGATCGGCAAAGAGCGCCTCCAGCGGCACAACGCTGTTGGTACCTGTCAGATAGGTGGCAATGTGATCCGGATAGGTAATACACACGTTCGGCGTCGTATTCGTGGAAATATTGGTAATGACGTCGTTGTAAATCCTGCCGTAATCCGTGTACAGGCGAAGATTGATCTTCACATTGGGATAGAGCGTTTCAAAGCCCTTGATCGCGTCCTCGTAGATGGCGACCTGTGTCAGGTTGGTATCGTTCTTGGCCCAGAATGTGATCTCGTGCATACGGGAGGTGTCGAACTCATCCGGCACTTCAAAAGCAACAAGTCCCTGGGAGCCATGGCAGCCCGAGAGCGTAGCCAGACAGATAAGCAGACACGCCGCAAGCAGCAGGATGGATATGGAGGTAGACTTTGCTCAGTGGTTTACCGATGTATGTAAGAAAGCGCAGCTGATCGACTACTCTTCCATCAAGGGTATGTTCATTTACCGTCCCTATGGCTACGCCATCTGGGAGAACA
>CAZACE010000114.1:4022-5759 GCA_964483255.1 uncultured Oscillospiraceae bacterium | reverse complement strand
TAAAGCTATTCATGGTATTATAGCGCATTTTTTCGTTTTTGTAAACCAATGGTCAATTGAACACCCCAGAATGCAAGCGCTTCCCGGATCACGCGACACAGATATCGACAACCCCACCTGCCAGATACTTCCATACGCCCGCACCACAGGCAGAAAAGATAGCCTCGCTCAGCGGATCATACACAATAAGCAGATTATCCCGGGCAAAGATGCGCTCAGGCTTTCCCGGTACAGCGCACTTTGAAATCATGTACAGTTCTTTTGCAGAAAACACATACAGCCATCCCTGCACAGCGACAAGAACACATTCTCCTTTCACACACAGGCAGCCGGGCATGCCGCAAAGGCGCAGCGTCATTCTTCTTTCTCCCTGTACAGCAACCAGAAGCGCATGCATATCCGGCGCAAGGCAGAGCGCATAGACAACTCCGTCGCAAACCGCCGCGCTGTACACTGGACCCGGCATTGCGATTTCGCAGATCGTGTCCAGCGTTTTGGCGCAGTAGATATGAACCCGACAGTTCTCCCCGCCCGCCGCAACGAGCCGATCTCCGCAGCATATGAGCGATTTCGGATTTAAGCCGCAGCGGTTGAGCGCCAGCGGCTTGCAGTTCTTTCCATCGGACATGAGCACGCTGTCGCCTTCGCCAAGGAGCGCATATAGCCGCCTTCCGCAGGGCGACATACACATGGCGCACACACCCGGCCCGCCGCAGCCGAGAGAAACAGGCATCAACGTTCTGCTGTCAAAACGCCAGATCATCCCGCCCCTGTCCGCACAGAAAAGGCTCTCTTCCCCGGCACACAGCGCCAGCGCTCCCTCCAGGTCTGCGCGCTGCAGCAGTTCCCCCTTCAGCGATCTCACCGCAATTCCGCTTTGCGAGGCCAGATACAGTTTCCTTTCCATTGCGCAACGCCCCTTTTTGCCCGCCTTGTGCATCGTATGCCGCAAAGGAAAGCCGCGTCACAGGCAGGAAAACGAAAATGTACGTCGAATATTGCCAAATTGCAATCATTATCATTCTCAGGAGGCATATCAACATGAACGTATACAAGACCCGCGGCACCTGCAGCCGCGCCATCGAATATGAAATCACCGACGGCGTGGTGACCGCGTGCCGCTTTGTCGGCGGCTGCATGGGCAATACCCAGGGCGTCGCCGCGCTGGTGAAGGGCATGAAGGTTGATGAGGCCATCGCCCGCCTCAAGGGCATCAACTGCGGCATGCGCGGTACGTCCTGTCCGGATCAGCTGGCCCGCGCGCTGGAAGAGGCGCAGCAGGCTTGATCGCAAGCAATCAAACAGAAAAAGCACGAGGATTCATTCCCTGTGCTTTTATTGTATTCATTTCTTCGGGAACATGCCTCGCGCGCCCTTGACAATGTGCTTTTCCGGCACCACGCCGCGCACGCTGGAGAGCGGATAGACCTGGCTGTTTCTGCCGATGATCGTGCCCGGGTTGAGCACGCTGTTGCAGCCGATCTCCGCATGGTCACCCAGCATTGCGCCAAACTTCTTGCGGCCAGTCTCATAATCCTGCTCGCCGTGGACGACGACGTTCTTCGAATCGCCCTTCACATTGCTGGTGATCGCGCCTGCGCCCATATGGGCAAGATAGCCCAGAATGGAATCCCCGACGTAATTATAATGCGGCACCTGCACGCCGTCAAAGAGAATACAGTTCTTGAGTTCCGTGGAATTGCCCACGACGCAGCCGTCGCCCACCAGAATGCTGCC
>CAZACE010000114.1:0-4012 GCA_964483255.1 uncultured Oscillospiraceae bacterium | reverse complement strand
TGCCGCGAAGGAACGCGCCCGGGCGCACCTCGGTATCTTCGCCGATGATGCACGGGCTGGCAATCGACGCCGTCGGCGCGATGGACGCAGATTTCGCAATCCACACGCCCGCCTCGGGCTGATCGAATTTTTCCGGATCCAGCGTCTGACCGATGGCAAGCACGGCATCCTTAATCCGATCAAGCGCCTCCCAGGGATACTGACAGGCGGCAAGCATATCTGCCGCGCGGGTGTGCGTGAGGTCAAAGAGATCCTTTACATTGATGGCATCCATAGCAATTCCTCCTCAGGCAAGGCCTTCGGCCCTGATCACATCGATGATATCGTTTACATATCGCTCAGCGTCACGCAGCTCCTTCGCCTCGGTCATCACGCGGATGACGGGCTCTGTGCCGCTCTCGCGAACGAGCACACGGCCGTCGATCTTTTCCTCAACCGCCCTGATCGCAGCCTGCACAGCAGCATTCTCGCGCACAGCCTTCTTGTCAGCCACGCGGATATTGCGCAGCACCTGCGGATAGGTCATCATCGGCGCGCAAAGGCGCGAAAGCGTCTGCTTGCTGTCAAGCATCGCTTCCATCAGCTCGATGGAGGTCAGGATGCCGTCGCCGGTGGTGGCATATTTGCTCAGAATGATGTGGCCGGACTGTTCTCCGCCAACGACATAGCCATTCTGCACCATATTTTCATAGACAAAGCGATCGCCGACATTCGTTTTCTCGTAGCCGATGCCTGCTTCATCCAGCGCCTTGTACAGACCAATGTTGGACATAATCGTAGTGACGACCTTATTGCCCGCAAGCCTTCCTTCTTTCTTGAGCTGTTTGCCGAAGACATAGATAATTTTGTCGCCGTCGACCACATTGCCCTGCTCGTCGACAGCCAGGCAGCGGTCGGCGTCGCCGTCATACGCAAAGCCCACATCCAGATGATTCTCCAGGACAAAGCGGCGCAGGTTATCAATGTGCGTAGAGCCGGCGTTTCTGTTGATGTTCAGGCCGTCAGGCTCGGCATTGATGACATAAGTCTTTGCGCCCAGCGCCTCAAAGACGGTGCGCGCGATATTCCATGCGCTGCCATTGGCGCAGTCCAGAC
Organism: uncultured Oscillospiraceae bacterium; assembly: GCA_964483255.1. Taxonomy (GTDB): domain Bacteria; phylum Bacillota; class Clostridia; order Christensenellales; family Aristaeellaceae; genus Ventricola. Next base: position 2,917 of record CAZACE010000114.1, on the reverse strand, counting down.
CCACGCGCATATTCTTATAGGAATGCGCCGCCAGGGAAATCAGATAGCCGACGTAGCGGTTGCGGCCGGAGACAAAGTCCACGATCTCACCGAGCTGATCGCCGGTAGCCAGCGGCAGATCACCATCAAGACCCAGACCAGCAAAATCTCCGTCCAGATACTTCTCCACGGCAGACGTGGTCTCGTCGTCCATCTTCTCGCCGCGGCCGTTGATCAGCTTGATGCCGTTATCATGGAAGGGATTATGAGAGGCAGAAATCATCACGCCGCAATCGAAACTATCCACGCGCGTGACGTAGGCAACACTGGGCGTCGTGGTGACATGGAGCATATACGCATCCGCGCCTGTTGCCGTAAGGCCTGCAACAATGGAGTATTCGAACATATAGCTGGAGCGGCGGGTATCCTTGCCAATCACCACGCGAGCTCTTCTGCCCACGCGCGCGCCGTAATACCAGCCGATGAATTTGCCGATTTTATATGCCTGCTCGCTGGTGAGATTCACATTCGCCTCGCCGCGAAAGCCGTCCGTACCGAAGTATTTGCCCAAAGCAATCATCCTTTCTTTAAAGGGAACAATTCGAAAAGCAACCGTCTGATATTATGAACGTTTTTCTTCTCTCTGTCAATCGTTCAGGCAAACAGACACTTCCCAATCAGCATATCGCATTTTGAACAAATTCATACCCGTCACTGCGTTTACATCCGCAGCGCCGCCTGCTATAATCAAACCAGCAATGGACTTGTAAAGGAGGACAAGCTATGGCCAAGCGCACCATTTCCAACAACCCAACCCTCAAGGGTCTTGTCGATCTGAAGCCGAATATCGTATTCGCTGCGCCCGGCGATGAAGAATTGGCTCTGCAGCTGCTAAAACCCATGTGGAAATCCGAGAGCGAAAAAGGCTTTCCGCTGGTAGTGTTCATTCAGGGCAGCGCATGGACCAAGCCGAATCAATTCTGGGAGCTGCCCCAGCTCAGCCGTCTGGCGCTGCGCGGCTTCGTGATCGCCAGCGTGACGCACCGTTCCTGCTGGACAGATCCCGCACCGGCATTCCTTAAAGACGTGAAGACTGCGATCCGCTTCCTGCGCGCCAACGCAAAGGAATACGACATCGATCCCGAGCGCGTATGTGCCTGGGGCACATCCTCCGGCGGCAATACGGCGCTGCTGCTGGGCCTGACGGGCGGCGATCCCGCGTTTGAAGAGAGCGATTACGCTGAGCAGAGTTCCCGCGTGAAGGCCGTTGTCGACTGTTTCGGCCCGACGGATCTTGTCAAGATGATCGACGATCAGTACGGCGCGCAGCCCAAGAATGATGAAAACCTGCTCTGGGCGCTCGCCGGAAGACACGAAGAGACCTACAGGGAGACGCTCTGCAAAATCAGTCCGATCAATTATGTCATTCCCGGCAGGGAGTTTCCGCCCTTCCTGATTCTGCATGGCGATGCGGACGACGTTGTTCTCTTTGAGGACAGCGAGGCGCTTTACGACAAGCTGACCCAAAACGGATACGAAGCCGATTTTGTGCATGTCACAGGTGCGCCGCACGAAGGCAACTTCTGGAGCGAAGAACTGTTGGAGATCGTGTTCTCGTTCATCGAGAAGAACGTGTGATACGTTGGGCTGCCGCTCAAACCCGCCCGAGGGATTTCATCCTTCAGACTCCCGTTTTCGCTTCGCGTGTACGGAACGTTATATCTGCGAAGAACAAGAGAAGCCCGGAAATATCCGAGCTTCTTTGTTTTTCTTTTAATCCTCCAGCAGAAACGCCGCGAGATCCGGGAACGTCTGATAGTCGTCCACGCACAGGAACGGGATATCGGACAGATAGACGGATTCGTCGTTGCCGCCCGTGCCGTAGTCGTCACCGATGAAGAGCACGTTTTCATGCTCGAGGCCGTTCTCTTTGCAATACAGATCCAGCGCATAGAACTTGTTGTAGGGGCGCGGCGCCATATCAAAGGAGGACGAACCGCCCACGAACACGCAGTACTCCGGGAAGGTTTCGCAGACCTCGGCGTAGATCTTCCTGCGCTTTACGCGGTCCGGATCGAACGCAAGCTTATCCGCCTGCAAGGCCTTGGTGCCCAGAATCGGGAAGGTCAGGCAACCCGAGGGATGATACTCGACATTATCGCCGGCAAAGGTCGTATAGCCGTACTTCTCGCGCAGCATGGTCACACGCTGCTCGATGATCGCCTTGTCGCCCTGTGGCAGCGTCTCGTTGCGCTGCATATCCAGCTGCTTCGTCTCAGGGTTGTAGGTCGCATACTGCAGGCCATAGTTGCCGATCACGTCGATCGGGAATTGCTCCATCTGGTTGAAAATGCGCATCACCTGGCCAGCGCCGACCATCATCAGCTTATACTTCTGCCCAAGTGCAACCAGCGTCTCACGGCAGCGCGGGGACATATGCTGCTTATGCTGGGTAAGCGTGCCGTCCAGATCCATAGCGATCAGGCGGATCTTGCTTCTGTCAATCGTCTTTTGCATAGCGCGCCTCCTCAGGAAACCATCAGATCGTAATACATCCAAAGGACGCTATAGCGATCCTTGAGATCCTTGGCGAACTTCAGCGCATCGGCGATCTTCTTCTCGCCGTAGAGCGCGTCAAACTCCGCGACATCCAGACCGATGGACTTGATATAGCCCTTCATTTTTTCTACGCTCGGCGCTTCGGCAAGGACTTCCCTGATCTGTACCCATTTTTCGCTGTACACCGGGAAACGATCCTCGCAGTACCAGCCCATCTTATCCTGCAGAGCGATGACGCTGTCTGCAATCTCGCCGTAGATCCTGCGGATATTCTCCTCCCATGCTTCGCGCTTCAAGGGCACATTGGCCTTGGGCGCATCGAACGCAATCAGCTGCTCGCGGATTTGCTGGGTATAGACGCTGGAATAGACGACGTCCG
>CAZACE010000113.1:0-5823 GCA_964483255.1 uncultured Oscillospiraceae bacterium | reverse complement strand
CCTAAAGACCAGCAACATTATACTAGAGCGCCGCCGGGAATGCAAGGCGGTTGCCCGCGTCTTTCTCTGTCTTTCCCAGTCTTTCCCGGTCTTTCCTAGTGTTTACTTTTCTCCCCTTCCGGGGTATACTGAGGTATACCTTTGTTCAGCCCATCTTCCCCCTGATTGCTAGGAGGTTTCAGCATGCTTTCTCAATCCGTCTGCCAGCGCGTGCTCGCGCGCGCGCTTTCTCTGGGCGGCTCCTTTGCGGAGCTGTTCTTTGAAGATACCAAGACCTTCGGCCTCACGCTCAGGAGCAGCGTGATCGAAAATGCCGCCGTTTCCCGCCCGCGCGGCGCGGGCATCCGCATCTACGACGGCCTGCGCTCCATCTATGTCTATACCTGCGACGTCAGCGAAGCGGGCCTTATTCGCGCGGCGGAGCGCGCCGCCGCCGCCGTAACCGATACGAGGGGCGCCGGATGCGACGTCGTGCTGCACGAAAAGACATTCACGGACCGCCATCCGGTGAGCCGGAGCGTTTTTGGCGTGGACGCCAAGAGGCGCGCGGATATCCTGCGCGCCGCCGACAGCGCCGCCCGCGGCGTGTCAGAGCGCATCACGCAGGTGACCTGCGGCCTGCTTGCCCGCGAGCAGCATGTGCTTATCGCCAACAGCGAAGGCCTGTATACCGGCGATACGCGCACATATACCCGCCTGACCTGCTCCGCCGTCGCCAGCGACGGCGCGGAGAACCAGACCGGCATGGAGGGGCCCGGCGCGCTGATGGGCTTTGAGCTCTTTGCTGGTCGCGTCGATCCCGCTGAGACGGGCCGCAAAGCGGCCAAAACGGCGCTGACCATGCTCGACGCGCCGTATGCAAACGCCGGAGAAATGCCCGTAGTGATCGCGGGCGGCTTTGGCGGCGTTATCTTCCATGAGGCCTGCGGCCATTCGCTGGAAGCGACCAGCGTTGAGCCGGGCATGAGCGAATTTAGCGGCAAGCTCGGTCAGCAAATCGCCGCGCCCTGCGTGAGCGCCATCGACGACGGCACCATGGCAAACGAATGGGGCAGCGAAAATGTCGACGACGAGGGCATGGAGACAACGCGCCTTGTGCTCATCGAAAACGGCGTGCTCAAAAACTACATGATCGACAGGCTGAACGGCCTCAAAATGGGCATGGCGCCCACCGGCAGCGGCAGGCGCGAGAGCTACGCCTATGCGCCGACCAGCCGCATGCGCAATACATACATTGCCGCAGGCCATGACGACGAGGAAGAGATGATCCGCACCATGGGCGACGGCCTGTATGCCGCGCAGATGGGCGGCGGCAGCGTCAATCCCGCCACGGGCGAATTCAATTTCTCCGTGCGCGAGGGCTATCTGGTCAAGGATGGCAAGATTGTCAGTCCCGTGCGCGGCGCGTCGCTCATCGGCAAGGGCTCGGAAATTCTCATGCGCATTGACCGCGTAGGCCGGGAGATGACCATGGGCCAGGGCATGTGCGGCTCGCGCAGCGGCAGCGTGCCCACGAACGTCGGCCAGCCGACCATCCGTGTCAGCCGCCTGACCGTCGGCGGAAAGTGAGGATAGGCATATGGAAAACAGCTTTGAACTGCGGGCCGGTGCATTTGCGACTCGCGCGCTTGCGGCTGCCGAGGCTGCGGGCATCACGCCCGCCGAGGCGACGCTCTCCCTGAGCGAGAGCTTTTCCGTGCGCGTGCGCGCGCAGAAACTGGAGGATTACAAGGTTTCCGACCGGCTGCATCTGGTGCTGCGCGGCGCATGGCAGGGAAAAATCGGCACGGCGAGCACGCAGGCGCTGGACGAGGAGAGCCTTGACATGCTCATTCAGAGCGTGAAGGAGAGCGCCGAGCTGATTGAGACCGACGCGCAGGACGAGATTCTGCCGCCGGATGATCATTACGATCACGTCCTGAATTACAGCGAGGATGTGGAGCGCATTTCGGCGCAGGACAAGATTGCGCTGGCGATGCGCATCGACGCAAGGCTTTCCGGCGCGGATGCGCGCGTGAAGCCGGATGCAGCGCTTGTGGCTGCTACATGCGAAACCTTTGCGCTCAAAAATACGCTGGGCCTCAATCTTTCGCACCGATCCAACATGATCTACGCCTACGCCAGCTGCCTGGCCCAAGAGGGCGAGCATGCTGCCACGGGCTTCAAGCTCCTGTGGGGCTATTCCATGGAAGATGTGGATGCCATTGCCGTCGCAGACGGCTGCGCGAAGGACGCGCTGGATAAGCTCGGCGCAGGAAGGCTCGCAAGCGGCGCGCGCAGCGTCGTCATCCGAAACAATGCCATGGCCGATCTGCTTTCGACCTTCTCCGGCGTCTTCTCCGCCGACAACGCGCAGAAGGGCATGTCCCTGCTCGCGGGCAAGGAAGGCGCGGCCATCGCCAGCGAGGTCATCACGCTTGTGGATGATCCGCTGATGCCCTGGGGTCTGGGCTCTTGCCCATTCGACAGGGAGGGCGCAGCGACGCTTGCCAAGAATGTGATTGAAAACGGCAGACTCGTGACGCTTCTGCACAACCGCAAGACGGCGAAAAAGGCTGGCGTGAAGACCACCGGAAATGCCGCAGGCTCCGGCCGCGTTGCGCCGAGCAATCTCTATATCAGGCCTGGCAGCGAGGCGTTGGACGCGCTGCTTGAGACGATGGGCGACGGCCTGCTGATCACCGAGCTGAGCGGCCTGCATGCGGGCGCGAATCCCATCAGCGGCGATTTCTCGCTGCTCGCGCGCGGCTTTGAGGTGATGGGCGGCAAGACCGTCCGCGCGGTGGAGCAGTTTACCGTCGCGGGCAATTTCTATCGCCTGCTGGAGGACGTCACTGCCGTGGCGGACGATCTGCTCTTTGAGGGCTCGCCCATCGGCAGCCCGAGCGTCCTGGTGAAGGCGCTCAATATCGCGGGAGAATAAATCTAAATAAAGAAAGCGGATCATCTCCGCTTTCTTTTTATGATGCTCGTCAATATCCATGCGATCCCCGCGCCCAGCGTATCGATGCCCACATCGACGACGCTCGGCCCGCGATCGGCGACGAACGCCTGATGCAGCTCGTCTGTGGACGCATAGATTGCGCACAGCATAAGCGCCAGCAGGCCCGGGCGCTTTGCGCCTTCGATTTTCAGCGCGCGGCGATAGAGGAGAAACAGCACGGCATATTCCGCCATATGCGCGCCTTTGCGGATGAGCAGATGGATGGTGTCGATGGAAACTGCGGCCACAGCTTCCTCACCCAAAAAGAAGGAAAGCGCGCCCGTCAGCAGGCGCACGAGCATTCCGCTCGTTTCGGCGGAAGCGTCGCCGGGCATGGCGCTCATCATGAATATGACGCCCATCCACAGCAGGGCGGGCAGCCAGGCTTTCATCCTCCACATATCGGCGTTTTCCTCCCGATTTCGACGTTTTTATCGCCATAATCATACCATATTTGACTCCTTTTTGCAAAAAATGCTTGAGTTTTCATCCCTGTCTGGTATAATAAATAGAAGAATTCTTTTGCTTTGCATACCCAAACCCCAAATCGATTCACTCTTTGGAGGTATTATGATGAAGAAGAAGATCATTGCGGTGCTTGCCGCTGCGAGCCTGCTTTTCGCCGTGGGCGCGGTTGCCGAGGACAACGTCGCCCTCCCGGGTGCGCGCGTGGAAGCGGCTGCCGTAAGCACGCCTGCCGCTGCTGAGGAGACCGTCGAACCGGCGGCTGCTGAGGCGCAAGAGATTGCTGCGCCGGCCGCTCAGGCGCAGGCGGAAGAGCTTATCGTCGCAGCCGATCCGAAGGAGACTCTGGAGATCACCGAGGAATACCGCTGGTTCATCAGCCAGTATAATCACATCCGCGGCCGCACCGTGCGCTACTATGACGACGTCTACTGCTACAATCATGGCGATTACTACCTCACGCCGTTTGACAGCAAGGTTGCTGCGGAGTATCTGACTGTCGATGAGAGCGGCACCTACGCCGTTGCGCCGATCGTGCTGGATATCACAGACGCCATGCGCATTGCGCTTTACGGCGATGATGTGGGCGAGGTTTCCATGTTCTATGGCCAGTATTGCGAGCGCCGCGGCGATGGCCGTGGCCGCACCGGCTTTACCGGCGTGCATGAGGGCATTGACTTCACCAATGCGCCTGAGGCTCCGCTCTATGCGATTCTGGGCGGCGAGGTTACCCGCGCGGGCGACAGCAACGGCACCGTTGCCGTGTACAATGCCGAATATGATGTGACCATGCTCTACCTGCACTGCGAGGAGATTGAGGTTCGCCGCGGCGACATGATCGAAGCGGGCACTTACATCGCCGAGGAAGGCAAGAAGGGCTCCGGCGGCACCTACACCCACGTGGAGATGCGCACTGGCCGCCACACCACCTCCAACCCCTACCGCAACACCATCCTGGAGAGCGATTGCCCGTATCCGGTGATGCAGGCGGCGCTGGGCGTTGCCGAGTCCGGCCGTCAGCCGGTGACCGCTGCCGCCGTGATGGAAGCGCAGCGCATGCGCGAAGCGGCTGAAGCGGCTGCGAAGGCCGAGGCGGAGGCTGCCCAAAAGGCCGACGAACCGGAGATCGAGCTGATCGACGTGCTGGAGACGACCGGGGCAGGCTACGGCTTTGCCGAAACCACCGTCGTGCCGGAAGCCACCCTGCCGCCGACCACCAAGTAAGAGCCAACTGAAACGAACCGGAGGGCCCTGCTCGTCAGGGTCCTTCTTTACTGTCTGCCATTTACATATGCTGAGGGGAAAGGAGGGAACGCCATGATCCGTGTGCTGCGTTATCCGCGTCTGAGCATGCTGGCCTGCCTGGCTGCAATCGGATGCGCGCTTGGACGCGACGCCTGCGTGAGCGCCGGGCTTGCAGGCTGGGCACAGGTGCTGCTTATTGTCACCGGTATGCTGCTTGTGCTGTGCATGGTGCTGCTCTCCTGCCGCTTTTTCATCGATGAGATCGGCGTGGGTGTGGGCTTTCTTTTGCGCGTGCGCCGAACGCCATGGGAGGATATCGCGTCCTTCGGGGTGCTTTGCTGCAACAGCCGCCGCCGATATTTCTACGGCATGTATCACGGTGCGACGGATTTCATCAATCTGCTCCATCGTGCGCCGCAGTGCGGCTCCTGGGGCTTTGTGGTGCCGGTAAGCCGAAAGCTGATGCGGGCTGTGGGCATGTATTGCCCGTTTGCGGTGGATCTTTCGTCCCTGCCCAAGGCGAAGAGAAAGGGACAGCTGCGTGCACAGTGGCATCAGGCTGCGATTCACAGTGCAATGATGCTGCCAGCCGCTGCCGTTGCGTTTATCACGGGAACGCTGATGCTCATTCAGTCGGCGGATAGCAGCCGGTTCTCCGTTTCCCTGCCGCTGCTGGCATTGGCGCTGTATCTGGCAGGCGGAATGCTGATCTGCCGCATGATGAACACAATCACGACCTGTCCGGGCTTCAACGAGCAGGGAGTATGTGCGGGAGGCGGCGTATATCTTCCGTGGGAAGAGGTGCGCTTTGGCTATGTGCACAGGCTGGCGCAGATGAGCGGTTTTTTCCTGCTCTCCCAGCCGCTGGAAACCGTGCATCGCCGCGGTGCGCCGCCGATCTTGTGTCTGTCCATGCCGGACACAACGACCATGCTTCTGGCTTATCTGACCTATTGCCCGAACGCGAATCAGGGAATGGATGTGTAATATGAAGGACGCAGCGCGCGATAGCTGCGTCCTTTTTTGGTGAGCGAAAGGGGAGAAAGCTGTGTAAGCAAAAGAACGAAAGAATGCTTAAAGAGTGGTTATCGCGCCCGATGGCTCCCTCAGTCAGCTGCGCTGACAGCTCC